>NZ_JBSFYR010000060.1:0-46533 GCF_053599875.1 Streptomyces sp. NPDC005151
ATCGCCCTCGTCATGCTCACCCTCGCCGGGGAACGTCCCACCCTCCCCGGTCGCCAACCCGCCACAGAGTGACCCACTCATGCAGCAGGAGAGCCAGAAAGGACCTCCCGTGAGGGCCACCACCCGTATTCAGCGCCGCCGTGACCGCGGCTGGCGCAAGCCCGCGCGCTGCATGATCGTGGACAGGACGTCCGACTTCGGCAACCCGTTCACCATCGCGCAGCTGGTGGACATCGGTTACAAGGAGCCGGAAGCTCGGCAGACCGCCATCGCCGAGTTCCGCCCGTGGCTGCGCGGCAGTCGCACCAACTGGCAGTGGTGGCCGTGACGTTTCTCGTTGTGTGGGCATGCCGGCTCCGGCGTTGCCCGGTCGTAGTCGTCCGGACAGGGCCTCGCCGGTGTTGGCCAGGAAGCACAGCAGCGGGTGATAGCCGAATCCGCCTTTGTAGGTGGCGGCGGCCTGTTCCTTCTCCGAGTGGCGGGCGACCAGCGTCGCGTCGAGGTCCAGGACCAGGCCGGGCAGAGCACGGCCGCCGGCCCGGCGCTTCCTGGAGCAGGAGACCGTGTCCCGTCGGCGCTGGCCGCCGGGGAGGCCCGGTTGCCCGCAGGCCGGGCACAGCAGCCGCCGGAGCATGCGGGTATCGCCGGTGAGCATTCACGACGTAGAGCCCGGCCGACCGGCCGGGCCCCACCCGTCTCACCCTGCGACGGGCGTCCACAACGCCTCACGGTCCGGATCGGACGGCGGCCCCCACGACAGGCCCCCCTCCACCAGACCCGGCTTGGGCAGACCCGCAAGCGACGGCGCCACCAGGGCGTCCGCCATCTCCTCCAGGAACACCGTCAGCGACTCGGCCTCCGGCCGCTGATCCCCGTACCGCGACCAGTGCCACAGTCCCCCAGTCACCGTGTCCAGGCACAGGCCGAAAGCCGCATCGTGCGCGTTGAACGCGCACACCGGAATCCACGACCGCTTCCAGCTCGGGAACTCCTCATCCCCGTGCTGTTCCTGGTAGCGCATCCGGTCCTGGTAGAACCGCACTACCCAGTCCGGATCCATCAAGGCCCGGCTGTCCGGCAAGAACTCGCCCCCGCGTACGTCGTACACGCCCGCGCACTGCCGCCACAGCGCCTTCAACGCCGCAGGGGCCGACGTACCGAGCGCTTCCCTCAGTAGTCGATCAGCCACGTTTGACAACACCCCGGGCCCACATTCTCCACTCCCTGGAAACACGGAGCGTGGGAGGCGGGGCTCGATGGGTGGCGTGCGAGGAGTCCCTTGGCGCGAAGCCGCTCAGGTCGCGGCCCTTTGCTGGGTGGTCTGCGTGCTGGCGTACGCCGTTCTCAGCCTCCTCGACATAAAGCAGCTGCACGTCGCCGCCCCCGTCGTGATACTCCTGGGGCGTTGGTTCTGGGACCGCGGACGCGTTGGCGACAGCAGCTGGAGCAACAGTCGCTCTCGTCGTCTTCACCGGGACGTCGCGGCTGATATCCCCAGTTATCTGATCAGGCACCACACATCCACAACTCTTGACAATCACCCTATGTCTTGTCGGCCGCGAGACTGTCCGGCTTCCTGCGGGGCGCGCCTTGAGTTATGTCTCATTTTTCGCTTCGCCGGATCCAGTGGGCCCGGCGTTGACGACGCGCAACTGAATTTGATGCAACCTCGCCGGATTCCCGGGCTTCCGTAGCGGGACGGTCCGTCGAGACGCTAAGGTTACGTACGGCGTAATCCGTCGTTGCAATGCTGTTGACGAGCTGGTCTTCGGTGAAATTCTCCGAACCGGGAACATGTGGGATGAAGCCGACGAGCACGCCTTCGCTGACGATCTCCGCGTCAAGACCGGCAGCCCCGTCAAGGTCCCACAGAGCTTCAAGATCTTCGTCGAGCACGACCCTGATACCGAACTCGTAAACACCTGCCTCGACCACATGCGCCATGACTCCGCGAGCACGGAGTCTCGACACCATCCGATCTGCACGATCTGATTCCATACGCGTACACCTCGTCACTCCGGGCGACAGGTACCTTTGCCGACTACGTCAAGCACACGCCAGGGACTCAGCGAAAACGACAAGTCTTTCCCCTTTCGTCAACGCTACTCCGAAACAAATCCATCCGCCCATCAGCTAAACGTGACGACTCTCGTCGGCACAAAACCGTTCGACGCTTTTGAAGCAGCGGTACACGATTGACTCGCAATCGATGAAGAAGTTCCGACAGGAGCACTCATCTCATTTTCACTGAATCAAGGAGATTCCCCGGACCCCATTCAGAGTACATAGGCCCAGTCGTAGCCACGCAACAAGTAGATTCTCTCCCGAATTTATTCGAACAGTTCCACCATTATCGATCACCGACTCTCTCATCATTACGCTGCGGAATTAAGACCGACCGCGCCCCGGCCCCGGGAAAATCGCCGCGCTCAGCTGGGATGTCATCATTTCCAGCGTGCGCCGAACGGTCACCTACGGGACAACCCTCAGCCCATCGGTGTCGTCGGATGGCCCGGCTCCGTTCAGGGAAACCGGGGTGAGTAGGTGATGCGCTTGAGGTGGTACCACCGGGCAACGCACTTGGCCGGCCATGGCTTCTGACCGTGCCGGCCGAACGGTTCGCCCAGTCCGCTGACCGAGACCGGTGTGTAGGGCAGCACCTGGTCGCCGCGTGCCGCGTGGGTGCGCAGCCACCGGTCCTGGCGGTCCCAGTGCTGGGCCCGTACCTCCATCTTCCGCTCCAGGTGGGCCAGAGGGACGGCAAGTCCGACGCAGGCCATGACGCAGACCGCTGCCGCGGCCACCATCGCGAGGCCGGGCAACCACTGCCGTGTGCGCAGGACGCGGCCCACCATGGCACCAACGGTGACCAGGAGCATGACGTAGAGCAGCAGATAGTCGTTCCAGGTGCGGGAGGCGGTGGCCACGCTCGCGCCGAATGCCGGATGGGCGACGACAGTGCAGAGATATCCGGAGAGCAGGAACGCGATTACCCCGACCACGACCGGAATGAGAGGCCGACGCCATAGGAGCCCATGCGTATACGGGCCGTCTCCGCGCACCAGCAGTCCCAGGAGGAGGCCGGCCGCGAAGGCCCCGGCGTACTGCCACGTCGAAAGGATCGTCCCCAGGATGTCCATGAACGCGCGCAGACATGTCATGAGCGTGTCCGGGCTGAACATTGACGTGGCGTCGGCGTCGAACCGCTCGCGCCGAGTGCGCGCGCCGGGCGACGTGTAGAGGATGACAGTTCCGATCGCGGTACCGACGAAGGCGACCGCGGACCACGAGCGGGCCAGAGTCCGGCCGGGGCCCGGCAAGGCCCAGTAACTCGTCAGCAGTGCAAGGGCGAGGACGACGAACACCACGACCGCCGTCTCCTCCGACAGTGTGCCGATGAAGACTCCGGCCACGAGCACGGTGCCGAGGGCGAAGACGCGGCCCCTCCGGGTGCGCGCGCGTAGCAGCGGGATGACGGAGCCGGCGGCCAGAACTGGCGCGAGGGTGTGCGAGACCGAGGAGGCCGGCCAGTAGAACGTCTTGTAGGTGTTCTGCGTGGCGAAAAGGAAGACGACTGTCATCATCGCCGCCACCAGCGGCGGGATCGCGCCGGGCGCGCGCATCCCGGTGCTGCGGAGCGCTGAGGCGGTCACTGCCCAGAGAATGCCCAGGATGAGAATGCCGGTGATCAGTGCGAACCACCTGTGGCCCGGGACCCCGAACGCGGCGTAGGCGACGACGAGCAGCGCGTTGGCGACACGTCCGTTGTCCTGGAAGTAGAACTTGTCGATCAGACCGGATGCGCCGTCGTCCCGGACTACCGGGAGGAAGCACCAGTCGTCCGCTCCCGGGCGGACCAGGCGGCCGATCCAGACCGCCGCGCTCAGAAGGCCGAGTGGCAGCAGTACGAGAACGGTGGTCCAGACGGTCGTCCACCGTGACGCGAGCCACTTGTTGCTCCCCGTACCGGATCCGTCTTCCGGGTGGGAGAGTTCAGGGGCCTTCGATTCGTCTGCCGTCATGTGTCCTGGTGCCCTTCATGATGGAGGCGCCGTTCGGGTCCGGCCGGCGTGGATTCCCGATCAGCGGGCCCGTTGCTGGGTGAGGGCGGTGCCGGAGTTGATGGCCCATCGGGCGAGCAGGAACGAGAGCGGGGTGGCAAGGAGTCCTGCCGCCACGGCGGCGACGTTCTTGCCCATGCCCAGGGTATGTACACCGGCAAAGAGGAGAACGCCGGTGAGTACGAGGTTGACGAGGCTCGAGACGGGATACCGGAAGAATCCGTGCCACGTCGGTTTCGTACGACAGGTGATGTACGTATTGAGGAAGAACGACCCCACAATACTGACCGCGAAACCGATGACGTGGGCGATCAGATAGGGGATCCATCGGTTCAGGGAGACGTACACCGCCAGATAGACCGCCGTATTGACGATTCCGATCGACGCGAAGACGAAGAACTGGCGCAAGGTGCGCCCCTTGGACGATCCGATCGCGGAGGCCCCCGCATCCGTCGCTGACAGCATTTCGGACGGATGACGGTCCGCAATGGTGTGGCGCTCCTGCCGCACGCTTACCTCCGTCTCGCGCACCACGTAGAGCGGCCGGTGCTTCGTTTCGCGGTAGATGCGTCCGACGTATTCACCGATAATGCCGAGCGTGGCCAACTGGACCCCGCCGAGTGCCACGACAGCGGTCAGCAAGGTGGCGAATCCGGGAACGCGCACACCGTGCAGGGCAACGCCGATGACAATCCATAGCGCGTACGCCAACGCTGCGGAGAAGAGCGTGAGACCGATGTAAACAGCCAGACGCAACGGTCGGCTGTTGAAGGAGATCAGTCCGTCGATGCCATAGTTGAGCAGGCGTCTTCCGCCCCATTTCGAGGTACCGGCGGCGCGGCTGACGTTGTGGTAGGTGAAGCTGACGGTGTCGAAGCCGATCCAGGAGAAGATTCCCTTGGAGAACCGGTTGGCTTCGGGCAGGGCGAGCACCGCTTCGACGGCAGGACGGGACAGCAGCCGGAAATCTCCCTCTCCGTCGGTGATGTCGACATCCATGCAATGCCCCATCGCACGGTAGTAGGCCGTGCTGACGGCGCTGCGCAGCACGCCGTCCCCCGAACGGTCCCGACGCGCGACGACCTGGTCGTAGCCTTGCTGTCGCAGCTCCAGTATCCGGGGAACGAGTGAGGGCGGATGCTGAAGGTCGGCGTCCATGAGAATCACGGCGTCACCCCGGGACATACGCAATCCCGCAAGCATCGCGGCCTCCTTGCCGAAATTCCGGCTGAAGGAGGTGTAGCGAACCCGCGGATCCACGGCAGCGAGAGCGCGCAGCTGCTCCCTGGTCGCGTCCCGGCTGCCGTCGTCGACGTAACAGACTTCGAAGCTGCGTCGAGTCGTTTCGAGGACGACAACCAGTGTTTGGTGAAATCGCTCGATCACCTCGTCCTCATTGAAACAGGGAACTACGATCGAAACCTGGCACTCTGTCATTCGGATCCCTGGCAGGTGTGGTCACGGCATCTCGGAGCATGCGTCTGTGTCCTCTTGACGCGTCTCGACCCGAAGCATCGTCAATCGAATTGTGCAGGCCCCATCGTTCTCCGCGATGCCTTCCGGCCGAATCACGCCACGGGATGGCACCGAATGGGTGAAGCATCCGTCTCGTCGCTGCCCGAACGGTCCTTGGCGATGCGCCTGACCGGTCGGCTCCTGATTCCTCCCTGCTGCGTTGCAGTGTTCTTCGAACAGAGAGTTGTGCAGACTCGGCTCTGATCAACGGCACGTGCGCTCATGTTCTGCTGAACTGTGTGGCACTCAGCCATCTTCTGGGGCGGTTCGGACCTGTCCGGCCCTGATTGCCCTGATCGCTGCCGGTGAACAGCCGTGCCCGGCCGGACAGCGAGGGGGCGTGGGCCGTGGGGACCGGCGTTTCCTCCTGGGTTCGGTGCCCCGAGGGCTGACACGCCGGAGCAAACTGGTCCCGACTGCGCCAGCCTGTGGGCGGGCCCGGACGCGAGGGCCGCGACGCGGTGTCGGACCCGAGCGAAAGGAATACCGGTCGTGGAACGTCCCCCAGGTGAATCCGTTCAGGAGCGACGGAGGGACGGTGTTCGGGACCGCGGGACAGCTCGGTGGTGGACATCTCTGTGGGTCGGTTCGCTCGCGATTCTCCCCATCGCCCTGCTGGCGGCCGCGGCCTGGTTCGGCCGTTGGGTGCGTCCATCCGGTGATGACTGGTGCTTTCTGCCCGTCGTGCGTGACGGGGGGCTGTCCGCGATCGTCGGGAAGTTCTACTACCTGGACAACGGGCGCGTCATGAACGCCGTGCTGGTCTGGTGCTATGCGCGGTTCGGTGTCGCCGGACATCAATGGTTCGGTCTGATCAGCGGTGTGCTGATGCTCGGGCTCCTCTGGGCCGCTGTCGCCGGCGCTCTGCCCAGGGCAGGGATGACGGTGCCACGGGGGGTCCCCCTCCTGCTGGCATCGATGGTGACGGCGATGTTCCTGTTCGGGTCCCCCAACACCTACAAGACGTTCTACTGGCCGGCCGCGTCCGTCTCGCACACCCTGCCGCCCGTGTTTGCCTGCGCTGCGGCCCTTCCCCTCCTGCGGGCCACATCACGACGGGGCAGAGGTTTCGCCCTGCTCACTGTCTTCGTGGCGGGGTTCCTCATGGGCACGCTGTCGGAGGAGACCGGTGTCGTCGGTGTGGTTGTACTGAGCTGCTTGCTGCTGATCAGCGGCCGGGGCTTCCTGCAGGAGCGACGTACCTTCTTCCGCGGCTGGTGCGCCGCAGGGATCACCGGAATCGTCATCGGAAGCCTGATCCTCCTCAGTTCTCCGGGCTCACGACATCGGCGTGAACGTCACGATGCCGCGTCGATACTCACTCCCGAATCGCTCCTCGCTTCGCTGCGCGGTTTCGCGCATATCGCAGCCGTCCTTCTCACGACATGGCAGTACCTGGGAGCCTTCGTGGCCGGCCTCCTCCTGAGTCTGCTGACCCGGCAGCACGAAGGCCGCCTTCCCCCGATGAGACAAGGGACGCTGCTCGCCCGGACCGGCGTCTGCGCCCTCCTCGTCTCCGGCTATCTGTGCACGGTCATCGCCTACCCGGCCTTCGGGCCGAGCGTCACGACGTCCACACGACTCTGGAACGACTACCTGCTGCTCTACATCCTGCTGCTTGTCCTCGCGGGCGCACTCCTCGGCCGCGCGTGGAGAGAGAGCGGGCGCCCCACCGGGCCGCCGAAGGCCGCCGCCGCAACCGTGTACGCCCTCGTCTGCCTCGCGCTTGCGGTCTCTCTCGTGCACCTCGACGCCGACATGGCGGTACGCGCTCGGAAATGGGACCACCAGGATCACTGGTTGCGCAGCCAGTCCGCGGCCGGCGCGAAGGTACTCCCCTACACACGGCTGCCCATCAGCAAAATGACCGAACCGTTCGGTGACGACGGGCGCAAGCCGTGGCCCGCGTCATGCGTGGCCCACTACTACCATCTGGAACGCGTGGTCCTGGCGACAGAACTCCCCTGAGCTCGGCACGTGCAGACTCAGTCGATCATTCACCGCGACCGGTCCGGCCCAGCGCGGGCTCCGAGCTCATCGAACGCCCGCCGCAGCCTCTTCGCACTCGCGGCGGCCCACACGACGACACACCGATGAGTTGTCGCCCGGTACGGTCCGAACACGGACGGCGCACCGCCGCCGTGCGGATAGGCCCGGATCGTCTGCCGGTACGACAGGCCGACCGCGAGCATCAGAAAGATGATCGCGCCGGCGACGGGGAACGAGTAAGTGAGCCCTGCGGCACCGGCCAGTGCGAGGACTGCGAGCATCGCCTCGGGTCCGTATGCGACCGACGAGAGGGCGTCGGCGGACAACACGGGAAGCGCCACCAGTTTGCGCATTCGCTCATGCACCACGGCAGAGCTCTTCAGCGCTGCTCCCAGCACCAGCCGCCTGGCCCGTGCCCGCGCACCTCCCGGCCACCCTGAGGGCAGGTCTCCCGTGTCGACCTGTTCGCCCGCAGAACGGGACCCGAGCGGAGAGATCGCCACCAGACGCCCGAACCGCGCAGGGCGGATCTCCACCGGAGGCGGAAATCTCCCGAGATCGGGATCCACGGGCAAAGCACGGCGCCAGACTTCAGGGGCGGCCGACACCCGCCCCCACTCACGCCCCACCCGGCGCAGCACACGCAACTGCTCCTTGGTGAGCCCCGGCACCTGGGCGCCGGGGCCCGGCGGTCCGGCCGACCCCACACCTCGACTTCCGCGCGTATCCGCCACAACACCCAGTGTTGTTGACGGCAGGACAGCCCGGCGGGACCGACATGGCTCCTGCGAGGTACGGCAGCCCGAAACACTTCTGCGGCCAACGAGCCCGCGACCCGCATGTCCATCACCGGGCCAGTGCGGAGAACCGGAGCTCCTGGCACCGCCCGGACCATAGGCAGCAGGAGCTTGCCCGTCTGGACACGCTCGACCTGGACCGCTGCAGGAAGACCGTGTCTCCTCCCGAGACAGGGGGTCTCCTCGCGGAGCCGGAGGTGCCGCGGCGATCTCCGGTACCGAACATTCGACCGTGTCAATCAGTTCGTGGGCTCACCCGCCGGAACGGTGAAAACCCCTTCACTCACTGGATATTCGGTCGTCCCGGCGAGTCGGTCGTTTTGCGCAGTCCAACTACCGGTACGCCTATGGGTTGTGCGCTTCGGCGAAGCCCAAGGGACCTCGCCGGAGGTGCCACACTCGCGACCATGCTCTGCCCCGGACCACCCCCGAGCATGGACGTGATGCGGGCCAAAAGGATGAGAAGGGCGGAATGGTTGAGTGGAGTGCACGAAAGACAACAATAAAACCCGCTCGGCGCACCGGCTGATTCCCGCTACGGCGCTGGCGATGTGCGCAATTCTGGGATCGTCGTGCTCTTCGAGTGATTCCCCTCTCGCAAACAGGGTCGCGGTCCCCACGTCGCACCAGACGTCGAAGGGGGCGCAAGAACCTCACGGATGCCAACGCACCATGATCGGTGTCGCACATCCGGACGACGACCTCTACTTTGTCGACCCGGAGATCAGGAAGACCATCCATGCCGGATGCGCGGTCACCACCGTTTATCTCACCGCGGGCGACGACGGGAAGAGGCCACAGGCAGCCCGGGACTACGTCGCGAGAAGAGAGAACGGGGTGCGCGCGGCCTATGCGGAGCTTGCCGGGGTCCCAGATCGCTGGACCGAGGACAGCACACGGGTCAACGGTCGCAGCATCAGATCCTTCAGCCTCGAAAGCGGTTCGCAATCACCCGTCAAACTGGTCTTCCTGGGACTGCACGACGGCCTTCCCCACGGACAGGAAAGTGAGAGCATGCTCAAACTGTTCCTGGCGACCCGCAAACGGATTCAGCTGTTCCAAAGCATGGAAAGCTACACCGAGGACCAGCTCCTGCGAACTCTGTCCGACCTCGCCCGGCAGGAAAGATCGCAACGTATTCTCACGCTGGACTACGACAACGCTTCCTTCGCCTTCGGTCTCCGCGGCAAGGTCGACCACAGCGACCACGGCATCGGAGCCAGATACTTCAGAAAAGCCGGATATCTCTCCGGCATCCCCGTCGCGTCCTACCTCGGATACACCATGTCGTCACTTGAACCCAACCTGCTCCCTGAGCACGTTGCCGAAAAGGAAGCGGCCGTCAGACGCTATATCGCGAATACCGATTGCCATTCCAAGAAGAGTTGCGCCATGACAGAAACCTATAAGGGGCCGCTCCAACTCGACGATTCGGACTGGGTTCACCGTCAGTACCAGCAAGAGCATCGGAACCCACGCCTCGGAGAAATCATTGGAGACATTGGAAGAACTACCGAGTTCAGCAGCAGGGATCCGGAGCAGTGCCTCGAAGCGGTGAGCACGCAACCGAAGTACGACGCAGTCCGGATCAACAGCTGCAATGGAACCAGTGCACAGAAATGGGAAATCAGGGACGACGGAACGATCAGAACAAGACTTTATAGAAGATATTGCCTCACCGAACTGACCAGCAGCGCCGGCCTGGCACTGTGTGACGCATCACGTCCGGAACAGAAATGGGCACACAAGCCCTGGAAAAGTACCACCTGGAAGCGCACGGCATGGCGAATCGCGGGAGAGAAAGGCATGTGCCTCTATCAGGACGACCGCTCGCTCCCCCCTTACTGGAATTCAAGGACGGCACAGCACCCCCGACTCGGTCTCGTCAGCTGCAACAAACAGCCTGAGCCGGAGCTCTACTGGCGCTGGACAGCAGAAACGGCTCACAATGACCCAAACATCGCATAGGTGACCCAGCGCAACGCAATCAGACGTGACGACGTGTCGGGTTGAAGCGTGGCGTCTTGTACCGCTGGTGGCTCGACTCGATACGGCGATCTGTTGACTGGTCCCCTCTGTCGGTGAGGCCGGGCTTATTTCGGCTCCCGAGGATCGGACGTTGCGTATCCGACAAGATCAATAAAGGATGCGGAGGCGGCGGAAACTGGGTGTTGCCCGGTCAGCCGTGCTCACCGGTGAGGCCTGCGGACGCTGGGGAGCTGGCGGAACGTGACTGGGCGGGGTGGGAGATCAGTGCGAATCACGAAAGAGGATGTGTTCGATCCGGAGGAGATGTGCGAGCTCTACGACTCCGTCGAGTGGGTGGACTATACCTGCGACGTCGAGGAGTTGTGCCGTGGCCTGGCGAACTCGCACCTGGCCATCGCTGCCCGAGACGAGTCGGGCGTGCTTCTCGGGCTCGCGAAAACGATCTCCGACGACGAGAGCATCTGCTACGTGCAGGACCTGCTGGTGAACCCGAAGTTCCACCGGCAGGGCGTCGGCCGGGCACTGCTTGAGCATGTGAAGGAACGGTACGCGCACTGCCGCTTCTTCCAGCTCCCGCAGACGTACCGCGACACGTCCGCCGAGGACCCGGCGGCGGTACTTCGGGCACCACACCACGTGCAGCCCCAAGTCGTACACGCCACCGGAATACCGGCGAACCTTCCGCGCCACAGTCACAACGCACAATATGCAGACCGTGTCTGTCTAACCGTCACCGACAGCGACGAAGAGAACTCCGACGCTCCTCCTCAACCCCCGCGTAGGCGACGGGTCCCCATAGCCCGACGGTGGAAGCCGGCAGGACTCGGAGCCGGAGGGCCTGGGCGAACGCGGTTTTCGGCCGTAGCCGTATGTCCTGCAGCGGCGGGAGCGATTCCTCCGCCTTGATCGTCTTGGGTACCGATCATGGCGTTCGGCATGAGAAGCGAGGTGCGGGAAAGTGAGCAACGGGACGAAGGTCCACGCGGGCAACCTGAGCCTGATAGGCATGCTGGTGGTGGTTCCTCCGGGGCGGCGGGCTGTCAGGAGGCGCACCTGATACCCGCCGATTCCTCGGGGCATGAGCGGGCGCGCCGTTCCTCGGCCAGGCGCCTGCCTCCGAGGCCGGCGCCCGGGGGCGCGGGCGATTGGTGCCGCCGCACCCGCGTGCTCAGCCCGTCGTTGTCGTCGGAGGGGTCCGGGCTGGGAGGCGGCCGTGCAGGAGGAGACTGACGATCTGGTCTATCACCGCCTCGCCCGGCGGTTCACGGCTCACCGCGGCCAGGTAGACGACGGTTCCGGAGTAGATGTCGACCATCAGTGAGGTATCGGTGTCGGGCTGCAACCGGCCTTCGAGTCGGGCTCGCTCCAGCATTTCCACGACCGACGCGCGGCGGGGTTCAATGAGCTCGGCGAAGGCTCCGGTACCGGTGGGATCCTCGATCACATCGGCGAGCAGCGCCGGGAGGATCAAGCACGTGGGCATGGCGGAGACGAGCTCGATGGTCAGCCGGACGGCGGTTCGCAGGTCGGCCTCCAGGTCGCCGGTCTCATGGATGGGAGGAAGTGGGACGTCCCCGCTGAGGGCCTCGATTACCAGCGCGGCCTTGTTCGGCCACCACCGATAGATCGTCGCCTTGCCGACCCCGGCTCGCCGTGCGACGCCTTCGAAGGAAAGCCGCTGATATCCGACCTCGCTGAGCAGGGCTTTCGTGGCTCGGAGCACGGCTTCGTGAGACTCCCGGCGCCTCCGCCTGGAGCGAGGCATGATGCGGTTGTGCTGGGCGGCGTACTCAGGAGCCAAAGGGTCCTGACGGCCGTTCTGCTGCCTGGGAGTAACCACCGTATGCCTCCTTTGTGAGCCACTGGTGCACCCTTTGACTTTGCCCTATGAGTGGCCCTATCTTGGCGATACGAGGCGTTTCGTACCATATAACCCCTCTTGTACTCAATAGTAAGATCCTGAAGCCCGCCAGGGAATCGCTGCCAGCGGTTCCGGTGGGTGGATCACCGCGCACCAGACCCGCGCGCAGGATCTGGTGCGGATGGGCGTCCCCTGCGAACGCCCGAGATCTCTTTCTCGACCCCCAGAAGGGGGACATCATCATGCGCGCGAATACGACCAGGATGCGGCGAATAGCCGCCGCGGTCTGCACGGCGCCCCTCCTCGCTATCGCGGCCGGAGCCGGCGCTGTCAGCGCGGCCGCTTCTCCCCCGTCGTCCGCCGTCGCCTCCGTCCCGTCTCAGTACGGCGGCTCGGGTTGGGGTTGCCAGTTTGGTGACGGCTGGGACTGGGGATTCCGCTGTCACGAGGGTTTCGACCATGGCTTCGGTTTCGACCATGGCTTCGGCGGTGACCATGGCTTCGGCGGTGACCACGGCTTCGGTGGTGACCACGGTCGCGGTGGTGGTGACCACGGCGGCGGCGGTGGTGACCACGGCGGCGGTGACCGTGGTCGCTGAGGCTCCAGCGCGGTGAGTTTGCGATCAACTCGCGGCAGTTTGTGAGTGCCGCGTCCGGATGCCCGAGCTACTCGGGCATCCGGACGCGTCTGGAGCGGCAGGCGTCTCATCCGTTCCGTAGCCCGGATGGGTGTGCCAGCGGTGAGGATCGTGTGCGTCGGTGCGGGGCCTGCGGGATTGTATTTCGCGATCTTGGCCAAGTTACGCGGTGCCGGGCAAGAGATCACCGTGCCGGGGCGCGCCCCACCCGCGGCCATCTACGGCTGGGGTGTCGGGCACTGGGACGACCTGCTGGACGTCCTCCACTGCAATGATCACCGGCTTGCATGCGCCGTCGCCCTGCGTACGGTTCCGGTGAGGCGGTAGACCCCGAGCCGGGTGATCCACCCGTAGGTGAAACGGGTGGCCCAGTTCCGGCCCCGTAGGCCGTGTTTCCGACTGGCGAGGATGGCCAGCCGTTCGTGGACATAGCCGTCGACCGCGTTGAACTTCCGCCCGGAGTTCCCGTTGCGGAAGTACGCACCCCAGCCTCGCAGCACGGGGTTGAGGTCGGCGACCACGGCGGATACCGGTCTCTCGGCCTTCGAGATAGCAGTGGCTGCACGGACTTTGTCCCGCAGCAACCGCATCGCTCTGGCCGAGGGCCACCGCTGCAAGTAGAACTTGCCCCGCCATTTCCACGACTCCACCTTCCGGTGGTGGAAGCCGAGGAAGTCGAAGCCCCGCCCGCCCCGGCTGAGGCAGGTGATCCCGGACTTCTCGGGATGCAGACGCATCCCGAGCCGGTCCAGTACCCTCGCCGCCAACTCCCGGGCCTGTTCGGCCCGTTGGCTGGTCGGCGACAGGACCACGAAATCATCACAGTACCTCACCAACACTCCCAGCCGGCGGCCCTCGTCCTGCCATACCTCGTCGAGGACGTGCAGGGCGATGTTCGCCAGCAATGGTGAAATCGGTGAGCCCTGTGGGGTTCCCGCCCCGGTCGGGGAGGTCACCCCACCCTCCAGGACTCCCATCCGCAGCCAGGCCCGGACCAGCTTCAGCATCGGCCGGTCCACCACGCGCCGGGCCACCTGGGCCATCAGCGCCTCGTGGTCGATCGTGCCGAAGCAGTCCCGGATATCGGCCTCGAAGACCCACTCCTCCCGGCCCTGGTTCGCGGAGACGCGCACGGCTTCGCACGCGTCGATCGCGGACCGCTTGGGCCGGAATCCGTAGCTCGCCTCGGTGAACTGGGCCTCGAAGACCGGTTCCAGAACCAGTTTCGCGGCCGTCATCACCACCCGGTCCGCCACGGTGGGAATCGACAGCGGCCGGAACTCCCCCGGCCGCCCCGGCTTGGGAATCTGGACCCGCCGCAGCACCGACGGACGATACGTATACGCCCGCAGCTTCTCCGACAGGTCCCGGAGGAACGCATCCACTCCCGAGGCCGCCACCGCGTCGACGGTCACGCCGTCGACGCCAGGGGCTCCTCGGTTTGCACACACACCGGCCCACGCCCGCCGAAGAACGTCCATGCGGTGGACATGGCTATACAGGGCATGAAACCGGCGTTCGGGTTCTTGCTTGGCACAGCGGTAGAGCGTCCGCTGCAAGGCTCGGACCTTGTCCAAAGGACGGCGGCCCGGTCCTGCGGCGCCTTCCTCCCGGCGGATGGAACTAGCCGAAACGGCACTCATCCGGGCCCCTCCCTGTTCACGGAACGCATCGATGAAGCAGGAGCCCTTCGCTCCCAGCGGGTTGTGTTGTCCCGCCGATCGGCACTACTACGACCCCCTCCGACTGCCTCTCGGCAGCCCGCCACTTCCCGGTTCCGCCGGTTATAGGCGAGCCACGCTTCCCGCACGGGGCCGAGGAGGCCCTCTCCAGTTCCCAGAACAACCGTCCGACCATTCCACGCCCCTTACGCCGGGAGGTTCTTCGGCGACCGCTCCAGGTCCAAGATCGCCTTCCGTGGCCTTCGCCGAACAAGCACAGGCTCGGCTCCTCCTTGGCCCCGCCTTCCGGCGGGCTTAAATGACGACGTTGCAGGCTTCACTTCATGTTGCGGACTGGCCGGTTGCACACCCCCGAAGGGCGCTTGTCACTCCACTTCGACGCCACCATTTCGAGTGACGCCGGGAGTCAGCTACCGGGGACCCTGGCGTCTCCCCGGACCGGACTTCCACCGGCTGGCTACCCTGAGCTTGACGTCCGGTTGCATCGTTCACATCCCTTCTGAGCTGCGGTGACGCCCGGACTGCTGGACGTACGCTTGACTCTGTCGGGGATCTTGTAGGTGTCGAGGTCAGCCGCTGACGGCCCGCCAGGACTTCAGCCGGGGGATCCCGTGCCTGGTCCAGGAAGTCCTGGAAGGCGGTTGGCGGCCGGGGCGGGGGTGCTTCTCCGGTCGGCGGCAGGCCGCTGAGGCGTTCGATGTTCACGGCGATGGCCGTGAACACGTGCTGTAGGTGGGCCTTCGACTGCCCTCGGTAGCGGCAGCGGCGCATGCCGTGTCCGTGAGCGAATTCGTTGACGGTGCCCTCCACTCCGGAGCGGACCGCATAGCGGGCTCGCCAGTCGGGCGTCTGCTGCTCTGCGCGGACGCGGACTTGCAAGTCGCGGAGTCCTCGTGGGGGAAAGCCCACGTTCCGGGCGCTGTCGCGGGAGGTGGTGCACTGGGCGCGGTCCGGACACGGCTGGCACTGGCCCTTGGTGAACCGCGCCACGATCAGCGGGGCCGCGGTGGGCGAGGAGGTCGGGTAGGGGCCGTGCCAGCCCCTGCTGACCTGGCCTTGGGGGCAGGTGACCTGCCGGCGGTCGAAGTCGATGTGGAAGTCGTCCTGGCCGAAGCCTTCGTTCCTGCGGTGCTGGCGGGTGGGGTTGCCCGGCAGCGGCCGGGCGACCGTGACCTGGTGTTCTCGGGCGGCTTGTTCCAGGTGGACCAGGGAGGTGTAGCCGCCGTCGACGAGGTGTTCAGCGGGCAGCAGGCCGCGGCGCCCTGCTCGTTACCCGACCGTGTCGTGGCGCCGGTGGCACTTCGGGGAACAATCGGCGGTCATGTCCAGCGAGTTCCCCGTTACCCGCGTGATCTCGTCACTCGGGCTACCCGTCGTCAGCTGTCGAAGCCGAGGCCGAAGCGGTCGAGCGTTTTGAGCCAGAGGTTGCGCCGGCCCTCGTTGCGGTCGGCGCGCGCCATCGACCACTTGGTGATGCCGATCCCGGCAGAGCGGATCGGGTCGGGCGGGAACGGGAACGGTTTGCGGCGGACGAGTTCCAGCTGGGTCCGCTCGGTGCGTTCGCCCGCCAGGAGGTCGAGCATGACCTCGGCACCGAAGCGCGTGGCGCCGACGCCGAGGCCGGTGAATCCGGCCGCGTAGGCGACCTTCCCGTGATGACTCGTGTCGAAGAACACGCAGAAACGGGTGGAGGTGTCGATGGCACCGCCCCAGGCGTGGGTGAACCGGATGCCTTCCAACTGCGGGAAGGTCGTCAAGAAGTGCCGGGCGAGGGTGGCGAAGGTCTCGGGCCGCTGGTCGTGTTCGGCGCGAACCTTGCCGTCGTGATGGTAGACGGCGTCGTAGCCGCCCCACAGGATGCGGTTGTCCGCGGAGAGCCTGACGTAGTGGAACTGGTTGGAGCAGTCGGCGAAGCCTTGCCGGTTCCGCCAGCCGACCGAGGCGAGCTGCTGCTCGGTCAGCGGCTCGGTCATGAGCGCGTAGTCGTACACGGGGACGGTGTACGGGCGGTGGCGGCGCAGCAGGGAGGGATAGGCGTTGGTGGCCAGGGCGGCACGCCGGGCGGTGATCCGCCCGTAGGGGGTACCGACCGCGATCACGGAGCCGTGCTCGGTGAGCGAGGTGGCGGGCGTGTGCTCGTGGATGCGGACGCCGAGGTCGAGACAGGCGCGCTTGAGCCCCCAGGCGAGCCGGGCCGGGTTGACCATGGCCACGTCGTCCTTGTTCCACACGCCGCCGCGGAACGTCGGGGAGTCGATCTCGGCACGTACCGCCTCGGCGTCGAGCAGCAGTGGCTTGCCACCGAACCGGGCGAGGGCCTCGGCCTCCTCCTTCAGTCCCTCGACCTGGTACGGCTCGGTGGCCACCACCAGGGAGCCTGTGCGCTCCCAGGAGCAGTCGATGCCGTGGCGTTCAACCGTGTCCTCGATGGCCTGGAGGTTCTCGCGGCCGAGTCGTTCCAGGAGGCCGATCTCCTCGGGCCAGCGCTGGAGTCCGTTGTGCAGGCCGTGGGTGAGGCTGGACTCGCAGAATCCGCCGTTGCGGCCGGAGGCGGCTCCGCCGGCCTCGTCCGCTTCGATGAGCACCACATCCATGGACGGATCGCGCTCCTTGGCGACGAGGGCGGTCCACAGTCCGGTGTATCCGCCGCCGACCACGAGCAGGTCGCAGGTGGTGCCGCCGACGAGTGCGGGGGCGGCCTGCGGCCGGTCGGGGTCGTCGAGCCAGAACGGGGTCGGCGAGGCATCCCGGAGCGAGGTGAGGTGGTCCATGGGGCGGGGCTCCTTCGGATCGCGGAGGTACGGGCCTCCGAAGTGCCGCCATGAGACCGCCCGGGGGACCTTAAGGTCAATGGTGTTGACATAAGGCCTCCCGGACGCCGCCTCCGCCGTCGTGCTCGGCCGACCCGTTATCCCGCCGGCTCCCAGCGGTCCAGGATCTCCTCGGCAATCCGCTTGGCCTCGGGCTCGAACCGCTCCGCCAGCTCGCGGAAAAGCGCCTCCGCGCGCGCGGCGGGCCACTCCTCGGGAAGGTGTTCGGCAGGCAGGTGGGGGTCGCGGCGCACCAGGTCGAGCCAGTCGGTGTGGAGCAGGAGCTGGCGCCCCAGGTTGTCGCGCGCCTCGGCCGGCGCGTGGCCGTCGTCCCACCGGGCCAGGAAGGCGCGGTAGCCCTCGGCGATGACGTCGACGTCGAAGGCGGTACGCAGCAGGGGGCCGGCCTCGGTGGGTGCGGCAGCCTCGCCGTGGAAGGCCTTGATACGGTCCTCCAGCCCGAGTTCCGCGGCCAGGGGGGCGACGTCGACTCGACCGGGGGCCACCCACAGGCCGCTCTGCAGCAGGCCGAATCCGGCCCAGACGAGCCGTGAGCGCAGGTCGTGCCGCTCGCGGCGCCAGGATTCGGGCAGCGAGAAGGCGACCAGGGTCCAGGTACCGTCCCAGGCACGGTTGACGGCGCCGGTCCGCCAGATCCGCTCCTGCCCGTCGGCGAGCACGGCGGCGGCACGGCCGGTGAGCGAGAAGTACATCCTGCGGCCCCGCCGGTGCCGCTCCAGCAGGCCGCGGCCGACCATGCGGGTGAGGGTCGAGCGGACGGCGTCCTCGCCGACCTGAACGCGGGCGAAGGCATCGATGACGCTCGCCGAGGACAGGGCGGTGTCCGTGCCGAGGACGTGGATGCCGAAGAAGCTCAGCATCAGGGACTGCGGTCGGGGCGGGCCGCCGCGCTCGGCTGCGGGGTCCGTTTCGAGCGTCGGATCAGGGTGCGTCACGGAGACAGCGTAGGCGCGGAGCACCGCCGCCGGAGTCTTTATTCGGCACTTCATTGACCGCAGGCAGAAATGTGCCTAGCTTTGGCGCGACTGGTGCGCACCTCCGGTTGCAGCTCCCCGCGCCTCGCGCCTCGCACACCGCCCCCCTGGAAAGGACCCCGTTCATGGATCTCTCCGACAAGGTCGCCGTCGTCACGGGCAGTGGCCGCGGCCTCGGCCTCGCCTACGCCCAGGCCCTCGCCGCCGCGGGCGCCGCCGTGGTGATCAACGACGTGGACGCCGCCGCGGCCGACGAGGCCGTGCGGCGGATCACCGCGGCCGGCGGCCGCGCCGTCGCCGAGGTGGCGCCGGTCGGCTCCACCAAGGCCGCGGAGGCTCTGGTCTCCCGCGCGGTCGACACCTTCGGCCGCCTCGACGTCATGGTCACCAACGCCGGTGTGCTGCGGGACAAGGTGCTGTGGAAGATGACCGACGACGACTTCGACACCGTCGTCGAGGTGCATCTGCGCGGCACGTTCACGTGTGCGCGCGCCGCTGTCGAGCGAATGCGCGAGCAGGGCGAGGGCGGTCGCATCATCGTCGCCGGCTCCCCCGCCGGGCAGCGCGGCAACTTCGGCCAGACCAACTACGCCGCCGCCAAGGCCGGCATCGCCGCCATGGTGCGCACCTGGGCGATGGAGCTGGCGCGGGCCGGCATCACGGCCAACGCCGTCATCCCGGTCGCCGCGACCGCGATGACCAAGACGATTCCCGCCTTCGCCTCGCACATCGAGGCGCTGGAGCAGGACGGCACGCCCTTCCCCGACACGCTGCGCAAGGGCGAGGGCTTCGGCACGCCCGAGGACGTCGCGGGATTGGTGGCCTTCCTCGCGTCGGACGCCTCGGCCGAGGTCACCGGCCAGTGCATCGGCATCGGCGGGGACAAGCTCGCCCTGTGGTCGCACCCGCAGGAGGTGTCGGTGGCCTACGCCGACGGCGGGTGGAGCGCCGACGCGATCGCCGCGGCCTGGCCACTGACGATCGGCCGTACTCCGCAGACCTTCGGCATCCCCGCCCCGCAGCTGTGAAGGGCGGGACGGTGATGAACCTGGACGACCTCGTCGCCATCGACGTCCACACGCACGCCGAGGTCTCGGCGAAGGGCGGCGCCTCGCTCTCGGCCGAGCTGGACAGCGCCGCCGGCGCGTACTTCAAGGCCGAACACCGTCACCCCACGCTTGCGGAGATCGCCGCCCACTACCGGGAGCGGCGGATGGCGTGCGTCGTCTTCACCGTCGACGCGGAGTCGGCGACCGGCACCCCGCCGGTGCCGAACGAGGAGATCGCCGAGGCGGCCGAGCAGAACCCGGACGTGATCATCCCCTTCGCCGGCGTCGACCCGTACAAAGGAAAGGCGGCGGTCCGTCAGATCCGGTGCCTGGTCGAGGAGTTCGGTGTCCGGGGCTTCAAGTTCCACCCCAGCCTCCAGGCGTTCCACCCCAACGACCGGATGGCGTACCCGCTGTACGAGGCCATCGAGGAGGCCGGCGCGATCGCCCTCTTCCATACCGGCCAGACCGGCATCGGCGCGGGCACCCCCGGCGGCGGTGGCATCCGGCTGAAGTACTCCAACCCGATGGACGTGGACGACGTCGCCGCCGACTTTCCCGGCATGCCGATCATCCTCGCTCACCCGTCCTTCCCGTGGCAGGACGAGGCGCTCGCGGTGGCCACGCACAAGCCGCAGGTGTACATCGACCTGTCCGGCTGGTCGCCCAAGTACTTCCCGCCGCAGCTCGTGCAGTACGCCAACAGCCTTCTCCAGGACAAGGTGTTGTTCGGCTCCGACTATCCGCTGCTCTCGCCGGACCGCTGGCTGGCCGACTTCGCCGAACTCCCGATCAAGGACGAGGTACGTCCGAAGATCCTCAAGGAGAACGCGGCCCGGCTGCTCGGTCTCACCCACCGCTGAGGGGTTCCCATGCGCAACCAGGGTATCGGTTCATGGACCGCCCGCCGGAACCGCAAGACGCCACGGCGCACCGCCCTCCTGCACGAGGGCCGCGCCATCGGCTATGCCGAACTGCACGACCGCTGCACCCGTCTCGCCCACGTCCTGCGGGACGCCGGCGTCGGCCGCGGGGACCGGGTGGCCTTCCTCGGCCCCAACCACCCCGCCTTTCTGGAGACGCTCTTCGCCACCGGGCTCCTGGGCGCGGTGTTCGTCCCGCTGAACACCCGTCTCGCGGTGCCGGAACTGCTCCACCAGCTTGCCGATTCCGGCAGCCGGGTCCTGGTGCACGCCCGGCAGCTGGAGAGCCGGGTCGCGGAGCTGACGGCGGGATCCGGGATCTCCCCGGTCCTCGCGGTCGAGGACGGGCCCGGGCTTTCGTACGAGGAGCTGCTCGCGGCGGCCGGGACGGACCCGGTCGACGAGGAGGTGGGACACGAGGACATCTGTCTCATCATGTACACCTCGGGCACCACGGGCCGGGCGAAGGGCGCCGTCCTCACCCACGGCAACATCGTCTGGAACAGCCTCAACGTGCTGGTCGACACCGACCTCGCCGGCGACGAGGTGGCCCTGGTCGGCGCGCCGCTGTTCCACACCGCCGCCCTGAACATGAGCTGTCTGCCCACCTTGCTCAAGGGCGGCACCGTCCTCCTGGAGTCCTCCTTCGACCCGGGCCGCAGCCTGGAGCTGATCCAACAGCACCGGGTCACTTGCATGTTCGGTGTTCCCACGATGTACGACACGATGGCGGCGGCGCCCGGATGGGAGGGTGCGGACCTGACCAGTCTGCGCACCCTGCTGTGCGGTGGCGCCCCGGTCCCGGCCCGTACCGCCCGCGCCTATCTGGACCGGGGGCTCGCCTTCGTCCAGGGCTACGGCATGACGGAGACCGCGCCCGGGGCCCTGGTCCTGGACCGGGCCGACTCGCTCGGCCACGCCGGTTCCGCGGGTGTGCCGCACTTCTTCACCGAGGTGCGCGTGCTCCTGCCCTCGGGCGAGGAGGCGGCGCCGGGCGAAAAGGGCGAGGTGGTCGTCGCCGGGCCGAACGTGACGCCGGGCTACTGGAACCTGCCGGAAGCGACCACCGCGGCCTTCCGCGACGGGGGGCGCTTCCGCTCGGGCGACGTGGCCACCGTCGACGCCGACGGCTATGTGTATCTGGTCGACCGGCTCAAGGACGTGATCATCTCGGGCGGGGAGAACATCTACCCCGCCGAGGTCGAGGACGCCCTGCTCGGACACTCCGCCGTCGCCGAGGCGGCCGTCATCGGCGTACCCGACCCGCAGTGGGGCGAGGTGGGCCGGGCGGTCGTCGTGCTGCGCCCGGGGGCGGCCGCCACGCCGGAGCAGCTGTTCGCCCACCTGGAGGGCCGGCTCGCCCGCTACAAGATCCCCCGCAGTGTCGTCCTCGTCCCCGAACTCCCGCGCAACGCCGCCGGAAAGCTGCTCAAGGCCCCCATCCGGGCGCGTTACGGCTCCGACAGCTGAAGCACCACCGGCGCCGCCGGGCGTCGAGCACCGGCGCCGACGCCGGACCATCCCTTCCCGATTGGAACAACCCCATGTCTCTCACCGTCAACGGAATCGACGAGATCAAGGCTCAGGCGGGCGCCGACCTCGGGCACAGCTCCTGGCTGGAGATCGCCCAGCCGCGGGTCGACACCTTCGCCGACGCCACCGACGACCACCAGTGGATCCACGTCGACGTGGAGCGCGCCAAGGAGGGGCCGTTCGGCGGCACCATCGCCCACGGCTACCTCACGCTGTCCCTGCTCATCCCGATGTGGAGCGAGCTTCTCCAGGTCGAGGGCGTGTCGATGGCGGTCAACTACGGCCTGAACAAGGTGCGTTTCCCGTCCCCCGTCCGCGTCGGCTCGAAGGTCCGGGCGCACGGCCGCGTGGTGTCCGTCGAGGACGTCAGGGGCGGTGTCGAGGTCGTCGTCGACCTGACCGTGGAGATCGACGGCTCGGACAAGCCGGCGTGTGTCGCCCAGGCGGTGTACCGCTTCTACGCCTGATCCGCCTGAACCACCAATACGGGAGGGGGCGGCTGCTTCGAGCAGCCGCCCCCTTTTCGTGTGCTGTCGCAGTGTCAGTTCTCCTTGAAGCCGACGTAGTTCTCCGCGAGGGGGGTTGAAGCCTCCGGGGTACGACCTCTCCAAGGGCTTCGACGCTTCGGTCGCCAATTTTTGGATGGCGACTCCCCAACAGCTCTATCGCGAGCTGGAGCGCATGGAGGCCGAGGGGCTCATCACCGCCCGCGTCATCCAGCAGGAGCGACGCCCCAACAAGCGCCTCTTCAGCCTGACCGACGTCGGCCTCCCCGCAGTACGCCGCCGTCTTCTACCCCGGTGGCCACGGCCCGATGGAGGACCTCGCCGTCGACGCCGCCTCCGGCAAGGTACTCACCCTCACCCTGGACTCCAGCAAGCCGCTCGGCGTGGTCTGCCACGGCCCGGCCGCGCTGCTCGCCGCCACCAAGGACGACGGCACCAACAGCTTCAAGGGCTACGACGTGGCCGCGTTCACCAACGAGGAGGAGACCCAGGGCGGCTTCGCCGACAAGGCGAAGTGGCTGCTCCAGGACCGCCTCACCGACGCCGGCGTCACCGTCAAGGTCGGCGAGCCTTGGGCCCCGAACGTCGTGGTCGACCGCAACCTGGTCACCGGCCAGAACCCGGCCTCCTCCACGCCGCTTAGTGGAGTACGTGCGGGTTCCTTCGGCGCCGTGTGACTCGGGGAAGCTGCATCTCAGCAGGTAGATCCCGGCGTAGCGGCCCTTCACTCGTTGGTGTGAGATCTCCTCAGTAACTCGCAGATTCCACGAGTGGTCCTTGTAATTTCCTGGATCGTGTCAGATTCCGAAAGTCGCCTGCTGACGCTCCTCCGCCCGGAGCCGGACATCGCCGCTGCGGTGGACCCGGCTGTCGTGTCGGTGGAGTCCGGACTGGCGGACGTCGTGACGCTGCAGCGACGGCGGCAAGCCCGAATGTCGGCGCATGACGAGGAGAGCTTCTTCCTCGACACGCTCTCGGAGTACCAGTGGGCCTGGGACGCGGCAGGACTGGCGCCGGCCACGCTGGATGGTCTGGTCAAGCCAGTAATCGAGGTGTGCGAGTACTACGGCACCGTCCCGTGGCAGCTGTCGCCGAGGGAGGTCGACCGGTACTTCGCAGGGCCGGGGAAGCGGGCGTCATCGACTCTGCGCGCGAAGATCAACAAGATCGACGCGTACTTTGCATTCCTTGAGCAGCGGTATGCCGGCGAGATCATGCGCCGGTTCGGTGCTGCCGTGGAGTCGCCGATCGATCTGTTCAACCGGCCTCGGCACCGTGGGGACTTCGGGCTTCGGATCCCGCTGAGGTGACCCCCGGAACTCCGGGGTATATATCCGCCCTGCCATGTGAACCATCTTCCCGGACCATCAAGATCCGCCATCGGAGTGTCCACACCGCAGGGGTCACCTCAGGCGTGCGACGCACCACGATGGACGACATCGCCAGCACCATGGGCGTGTCCCGGTCCGGCGTCCCGGTACGTCCGCAACAAGGACGACGCCTTCCGCCGGCTCGCCGCACGCTGCACGATCAGGCGCTCGCGCGGGCCCGGCGGGCGGCGGCCGACACCGGCGCCACATACCCGGACCGCGTGCGGGGCGTCCTGGCCGCCAAGCTCGACCTGGTCCTGGAACTGTCCGGGGACTCCCCGCACACTGCCGAACTCCTCGACAACAAGGCCCGGTTGTCCGGCGGGATCTGCACCGCCTTCACCGACGCCCTGCGCCGGCTCCTGACCGACCTGTTCACCGAGACCGGCACCGCGGCAGGCGTCGAGCCCGAGCAGGCAGCCGACATCTGCATCGCCCTCGTCATCGCCCTCGAACAAGCGGTGGACGCCCGGGAGCTGCTGCCGCGGGCGTCGGACGCGCTCATGGCCGGACTGCTCGACACGCCCGTCGCGACGACGGCCCGTGCATGACGGAGATGGTTGTGCGGTTGGTGCCGGATGAGTTATCGGTGCTGTTCCGGCGGGTCGTGCCGCCCACGTCGGTGATACGTCCGCAGCGTGGTCGGCGCCGAGTGAGTGACCGGCGCGTGTGGTCCGGATGACCCGTCGCCCCGCGCCGTCGTGTGTTCGGTGAGCTCAGGCGTTGGGGCGCTTGCCGTGATTGGCCTTCTTCTTCTTGCGGGCGCGTCGCTTGTTTCCTCGCTTGGCCATAGTCCATTTCTACCAGATTCGGTGCATTTCGGGCGATCGTCAGTCTAGGTCCAGCCGGACGCGTCTGCATCAGGAGCATTGCGAGTACGTCAGAAACCCGCCCGCTCAGGGCACCCACTTGTACTTGTCTCCGCCGACCCATCTCACGACCGCGGGATCGTCGAAGTCGATCTCGGGCACCCCCGCTTGGTGCGCCAGCCTGATCACATCCACCATGTCGTAGGCAGGCCCGGCCAACACTCCGTTGACCTCCACCATGCGGTACGGCGGGTCGCCCGGCACGACGCCGAGGACGACGACGGGGGTGGGGTGGAACGCCTCTCCAGCATCGTTGGTCATGCTTACAGCGTGTGGCAGGGGCGCGCCGCGCACATGTCGAGCGGACCAACCATCCCCCGCACCGAATGCGGATGGGCACCCGCCACCGGGTCGTGGCGGGTGCCCATGGTTCGCCGGTCACCTGCGAGCAGGTCGCGTCACGTCGAGTGGCAAAGGTTCCTGTCGTGGCACGGCTTCGGCTTTGAGCAGTGCGTGCTGTGCCACGACTTCTTCTCGACGCCGATACGCGCCTGGTCCTGGTTCGACCGGACGGTGTCACCCTCGGCCGTGACCACCTCGATGTTGGTGACCTTGCCGTGCTCGCCTACGCCGACGCCGACGCCACCGACGACCACCAGTGGATCCACGTCGACGTGGAGCGCGCCAAGGCGGGGCCGCTCGGCGGCACCATCGCCCACGGCTACCTCACGCTGTCTCCCGTGTGGTGTTGCAACGTCAGCTCTCCTTGAACCCCACGTAGTTCTCCGCGAGGGAGGCTGAAGCGGCCTCGGAGCGGGCGACGTAGCGCAGGTGCGAGAGGCGCAGCGCGCGGTCGAAGTCGGAGTCGGCGGGGTCGCCGTGCAGCAGGGTCGTCATCGTGTACGAGAAGTGCTCGGCCCGCCAGATGCGGCGCAGCGCGGTCTCCGAGTAGGCGTCGAGCAGCGACTCGTCCTGGTGGGCGTGGTAGCGGGTGAGGGCCTGGGCGAGCAGGGTGACGTCGGCGACGGCGAGGTTGAGGCCCTTGGCCCCGGTGGGCGGCACGATGTGAGCCGCGTCGCCGGCCAGGAAGAGGCGCCCGTGGCGCATGGGCTCGGCGACGAAGCTGCGCATCGGGGTGATGCTCTTCTCGGTGATCGGTCCCCGCCGCAGCGTCCAGTCACCGTCGACCGCGAAGCGGGTCTCCAGCTCGTCCCAGATGCGCTCGTCCGGCCAGTTGTCGGTGCTGTCGTCCGGGTCGACCTGGAGGTAGAGCCGGCTGACCTCGGGCGAGCGCATGCTGTGCAGGGCGAAGCCGCGCTCGTGGTGGGCGTAGATCAGTTCCTCGCACGAGGGCGGGACGTCGGCGAGGATGCCGAGCCAGGAGAAGGGATACGTCCGTTCCGTCACGGTGAGCAGGCCGTCCGGCACGGAGCGGCGGCCGATGCCGTGGAAGCCGTCGCAGGCGACGACGATCTCGCAGTCCAGGGTGTGTTCGGCGCCTTCGTGGCGGTAGCGGATGCTCGGGCGGTCGGTCTCGATGCCGTCGACGGACAGCGCTTCCGCCTCGAACAGGACGGTTCCGCCGTCCTGTTGGCGCCGGTCGATGAGGTCCTTGACCACTTCGGTCTGCGCGTAGACCATGACCGACCGGCCACAGGTGAGGGACGGGAAGTCGATGCGGTGGGAGCGCCGGTCGAAGCGCAGTTCGATGCCGTGGTGCTCCAGGCCCTGGCGGTCCATCCGCTCGCCGGCCCCGGAGTCGCGCAGCACGTCGACGGTGTCCTGTTCGAGGATGCCGGCGCGCTGGCGGCGTTCGACGTAGTCGCGGCTGCGCAGTTCGAGGACGACGTTGTCGATGCCCTGCCGGTGGAGCAGGTGGGAGAGCAGGAGTCCGGCGGGGCCGGCGCCGATGATTCCTACGGTGGTACGGGGCATGAGGACTCCAAGAGAGGGAAGAGGGGTGCTGGGCGCGGCCTTGACGACGTGTGCGGCGAGGTCGTCGGGGCGGGTGCCGGACAGCGCGCCGCCGTACTTGCCGACGGGAGTCCGTACGGCGTCGACGGTGTAGACGTCCCTGGTCGTGGCTGGCGCCGGGGTGCCGGTCACCGGGTCTCCTTCGGCTTCACCGGGGCGGCCGTCCGGCGCGCGACCTCGTCGGCGGTCACGCCGGGGGCGGTCTCGACGAGTCGCAGTCCGTCGTCGGTGATGTCGAGGACGGCCAGGTCGGTGATGACGCGGTGGACGCAGGCCCGGCCGGTGAGCGGCAGCGTGCAGGTGTCGACGATCTTGGGGGCTCCGTCCTTGGCGGTGTGCTCCATGAGAACGATCACCCGGCGGGCGCCGTGGACGAGGTCCATCGCCCCGCCCATACCCTTGACCATCCTGCCGGGGACTGCCCAGTTGGCAAGGTCACCGCGGGCGGAGACCTGCATGGCGCCCAGGATCGCGGTGTCGATGTGACCGCCGCGGATCATGCCGAAGGAGAGCGCGGAGTCGAAGAAGGCGGCGCCCGGTACGACGGTCACCGTCTCCTTGCCCGCGTTGATCAGGTCGGGGTCGACCTCGTCCTCGTACGGGTACGGGCCGACGCCGAGGAGTCCGTTCTCCGAGTGGAGGACGACGTCGACGCCCTCGGGGAGGAAGCTCGGCACGCGAGTGGGCAGTCCGATCCCGAGGTTGACGTACGAGCCGTCGGTGAGTTCCCGGGCGGCGCGGGCCGCCATCTCGTCCCTGGTCCAGCTCATCGGGTGCGTACCGTCCTTCGCTCGATGCCCTTGTCGGCGGCCTGTTCGGGGGTCAGTGCCAGCACCCGCTGCACGAACACGCCGGGGAGGTGGACCTGGTCGGGGTCCAGCTCGCCGGGTTCCACCAGCTCCTCGACCTCGGCGACGGTGATCCGGCCCGCCATGGCGGCGAGCGGGTTGAAGTTGCGAGCCGCGCGGGCGAAGACGAGGTTGCCGTGGCGGTCGCCCCGGGCGGCGCGCACCAGGGCGAAGTCGGTGGTGATGCCGTGTTCGAGGACGTACGCCCTGCCGTCGTACTCGCGTGACTCCTTGGGCGGGGAGGCGACCGCCACGCCGCCGTCCGGCGCGTACCGCCAGGGCAGTCCGCCCTCGGCGGCCTGGGTGCCGACGCCCGCCGGGGTGAAGAAGGCCGGGATGCCGCAGCCGCCGGCCCGCAGGCGCTCGGCGAGGGTGCCCTGCGGGGTGAGTTCCAGCTCCAGTTCGCCGCCCAGGTAGCGGCGGGCGAACTCCTTGTTGTCGCCGATGTAGGAGCCGGTGACACGGCTGATCCGGCTGGCCGCGAGCAGGATACCCAGTCCGCCGCCGTCGACGCCGCAGTTGTTGGAGACGACGCTCAGCCGGCCGGAGCCATGGGCGTGCAGCGCGCGGATCAGGACGTCCGGTACCCCGCTCAGCCCGAAACCTCCGACGGCGAGCGAGGCGCCGTCTCCGATGTCCGCCACCGCTTCGGCAGCCGTCGCTATGACTTTGTCCATATAACGACCCTTTTCAATCGGGGTTCATCGTGAGGGTGTTCGCCTGGTGAACTTTCGTTCATAATTGACGGCGGGCTGAGTGTCCGCCCACACTTCGGGCCGTGTCAACGGCAGCGGGTACGGTTTCTGCACGGTGATCAGCCCGCGACGCCCCGAGGAGGCCGGACGATGTCCCAGCTCACCGAGGTGACGACGGCGCCCGAGGCGCCGGCGGCACCCGAGGCCACGACGGCGCCCGACGAGCTGGTCGGACCGCTGGAGCGCGGACTGGCCGTGCTCCGCACCGTGGCCGCGGGACCGGGGACGCGCCACCGCCCCGGAGATCTCGTCCGCACCACTGGGCTCGCCCGCTCGACGGTCGACCGGGTCGCCACCACGCTCGTCCGCCTCGGGTTCCTGCGGACCGAGGACCGCGATCTGCTGCTGGCCCCGCGCTCGGCGGAGCTGGGCAACGCCTATCTGGCCGGCTGCGCCCTCCTCGAAGCCCTCGGCCCGCACGCCGAGGCCCTCGCCGACGAGCTGGACGAGTCGGTGTCGGTGGCCGTTCCCGACGGCGACGGGGTCCGCTTCATCGCCCAGGCGGCCCGCCGCCGGGCCATGGCGATCTCGTTCCGGGTCGGCGATCTGCTGCCCGCCGAACGCTGCGCGCCCGGTGCCTTGTTCGCCGCCGACTGGGACGACGTACAGCGGGAGCGGTGGCGGGCTCGGCGCCTGCACGACCCGCTGGACACCGGCTTCCCGGCCCTGCCGCCCCGGCCGGCCGGGGCGGAGTCCGCGTCCGAGCAGGTCGAGGCCGACTTCCTCGCCCGGGTTCGGCAGGCACGTGAGGACGAATTCGCCGTCGACAGCCGGCTGATCGAGCCCGGGCTGATCGCCGTCTCGCTGCCGGTCCGCGCCCCGGCGGGCGCGGTGGTCTGCGCCGTCAGCGTGGTCAGCCACACCAGCCGGCACAGCACCGAGTCCCTGACGGCGCGGGTTCTGCCCCCGCTGCGCGCGGCCGCCGCCGCCATGGAGGCTGCCCTGCGCACCCCGTCGGCCACCGGGACGCCGGCCACCGCCGCGGCGGTCCGCCCGCCCCACCCGGGCAGCGCGCTCAAGGAGGAACTCGGCGCCGGCTTCCTCCAGTCGCTCGCCCGGGGTCTCGACGTGCTGTGCGCCTTCGGCTCGGTCGACGGCCCGGCCCGCCTGGCCGACCTCGCCCGCCTCACGGGGCTCCCCCGCGCCACCGCCCGACGGTCGCTCATCACGCTGTGCCACCTGGGGTACGTACGGGAGGACGCGGACGGTTTCCGGGTGCTGCCGCGGGTCATGGAGCTCGGCTACGCCCGGCTCTCGGGCCTGACGCTCGCCGGGATCGCCACCCCGCACCTCGCCGAACTGGTCGGCCGGGTCCACGAGTCCGCCTCCCTGGCCGTGCTCGACGACGACGACATCCGCTACGTCGCCCGGGTCGCGAGCACCCGGATCATGCACATCGACATCACAGTGGGCACCCGGCTGCCCGCGTACGCCACCTCGATGGGCCGGGTGCTGCTCGCGGCCCTCCCCGACGACCGGCGCGCGGCGCGGCTGGCCCAGGTGACGCCCGAGGCGCTGACGCCCCGCACAGTGGCCACCCCCGAGGCCCTCGCCGACGCGGTGGCGGCCACCGCCCGGCGCGGCTACGCGTGGGTGGAACAGGAGTTGGAGGAGGGGCTGCGTTCGATCGCGGCGCCGGTCACGAACGGCAGCGGCCAGGTGGTGGCCGCGGTCAACGTGGCGCTCCACGCCGGCCGCGCCCCCGGCGAGGAGAGCCTGGCGACGCTCCTCCCCCATCTGCTGGAGACCGCCGCGCGGATCAGCGCCGACCTCGCCGCGGTGGGCCGCTTCTCCCCCGTGCCCACCGGCTGATCCTCACGGCCGCCGGGCCCGGGCGCGACGGTCCCGGGAGCCGTCCGCCGGGACGCTCGTGGACGGCGCCGCCGCTCGCTTTCGGGAACCACGCGGCTGACCACGCGCCGGCCTTATGACAACACCGTTGACGCGTAACGCTGGAGCCGCTTCCATGGCGCCCACCTCACGTTCCCTCATGTCCTGGAGGACCCGTATGACCACGGCCGATCTGGTCTTCACACGCGGACCCGTCTTCACCGCCGATCCGGCCCGCTCCCGGGCCACCTCACTCGCTGTCGTCGGCGACCGGATCGCCGCCGTCGGGCACGACGACGTGCGCGAGCTCATCGGCCCCGGCACCGAAGTCGTCGACCTCACGGGGAAGTTGCTGCTCCCCGGCTTCCAGGACGCCCACATCCACCCGGTGTACGCCGGGGTGGAGCTGGCCGAGTGCGATCTGACCGGCACCGTCGGCGTCGAGGAGTACCTGGCCCTGATCCGGACCTACGCGGACGCCCACCCCGACCACGCGTGGATCACCGGTGGCGGGTGGTCGATGGAGAGCTTCGACGGCGGACTGCCCACCCGGCAACTGCTCGACTCCGTGGTCCCGGACCGCCCGGTCCTGCTGGCGAACCGCGACCACCACGGCGCCTGGGCCAACACCCGGGCGCTCGAACTGGCCGGGATCACCGCCGCCACCCCCGACCCCGTCGACGGCCGCATCGAGCGCGAGCCGGACGGTTCGCCCAGCGGGATGCTCCAGGAAGGCGCCACGGCGCTGGTCTCCCGGCTGGTGCCGGCGAGCACCTCCGCGGACCGGCTCGCGGGTCTGCTGCGCGCGCAGGAGCTGCTGCACTCCCTCGGCATCACCGGCTGGCAGGACGCCCTGCTCGGTGTGTTCAACGGCAAGGCTGATCCGTCGGATGCCTATCTGACCGCCGCCCGCAACGGCTCGCTCACCGCCCGGGTCACCGGCGCGCTGTGGTGGGACCGCGAGCGTGGCGCCGAGCAGATCGACGAACTGGTCGCGCTGCGCGAGAAGTTGAGCCACGGACGGTTTCGGGCCGGCTCGGTGAAGATCATGCAGGACGGCATCGCCGAGAATTTCACCGCCGCGATGACCTCCCCGTACCTCGACGGCTGCGGCTGCGCCACCGCCAACAGCGGTCTGAGCTTCGTCGACCCGTACGCCCTGCGCGGCCATGTCACCCGGCTCGACGCCCTCGACTTCCAGGTCCACTTCCACGCGCTCGGCGACCGGGCCGTCCGCGAGGCACTCGACGCGATAGAAGCCGCGATCGAGGCCAACGGCCGGCGCGGCAACCGCCACCACCTGGCCCACCTCCAGGTCGTGCACCCCGACGACATCAGGCGCTTCGCCCGGCTCGGCGCCATCGCCAACATCCAACCGCTGTGGGCCGCCCACGAACCCCAGATGGACGAGCTGACCATCCCTTTCCTCGGGCCCGAACGCGCCGCCTGGCAGTACCCGTTCGGCGACCTGCTGCGCGCGGGCGCCACCTTCGCCGCGGGCAGCGACTGGCCTGTCAGCAGCCCGGACCCGATCGAGGGCATCCACGTGGCGGTCAACCGGAGGGAGCCCGGGGCCACCGACGGCCGGGTCTTCCTCCCCGAGCAGCGCCTGGACCTGGCGACGGCCGTCGCCGCGTACACGGCCGGCACCGCTCATGTGAACGGCCTGGACGACGCCGGCAGTCTGCTCCCCGGTAACCTGGCCGACCTGGTGGTCATGGACCGCGACATCTTCACCGCGCCGCCGGAGGAGATCGCCGAGGCACGGGTCCTGCGGACGTATGTCGGGGGCTCGCTTGTGCACTCCGCATGAGCGAGCCGCCCGAACCGCGCCCGGACCGCGCTCAGTCCGCCCGGGCCGTGCTCGTACGCAGCGAGGACGCCCGTACCTCGAGCCGGGTCGGCACCAGCACCCCGGCCGACGGGCCGCCTCCCTGCTCCAGTGCGGCGACGAGGAGTTGGATCCCGGCCTCCGCGACCTCCCGGGGTCCCAGGCTCAGCGTCGTCATCGGAGGCCGGGTGTGGGTGGCCGTCGTGTCCTCGCTGACGCACACCACGAGCAGGTCGCCGGGTACGTCGCATCCGTGGCGGCGCGCCGCCTCCAGGACGAGGGGCGGGCTCGCCTCGGCCACGACGAACAGCGCGTCGGGCCGGTCGGCCCCGGTCAGGGCCTCCTCGACGGCTCGTACGACCGGTCCGTTGCCGGCCTCGGCAGCGAGCACGACCTGCTCGGGCACGCCGTGCTCGGCGCACCAGTCGCGGTAGGCGGCGAGCGCTCCCGCGTGGAACCGTGTCGTGCTGTCGGGCAGCACCAGCGCGGGCCGCCGGGCGCCCTCCGCCTCGAGGTGGTCGAGCGTCTCCCGCACGGCCGCCACGACGTCGACGTCCACCCAGTGTGCCCCCGGCCGCCCCTCGGCGGAGCGGTCGGTGAACACCGGGATCCGGGCGGCGATCAGGTCGTCGATGATCCGGTCGCCGCCGACCGGGTCGGCGACGATCACCGCGTCGAGCGGCAGCTCGGCCCACTCGCTGTGCAACGAACCCGCGGGCAGCAGCACCAGCGCGTAGCCGCGCTTGAGTGCCGCCGCCGCGGTGGCGCTCGTCAGCTGGGCGAAGTACGGCGACTCCAGGAACGTCCAGGGGGCGCCGGCGAATTCGCCCACCACGTATCCGATCAACCGGGCCCGTCCCGCGCGCAGTTGGCGCGCGGTGGCGTTGGGCCGGTAGCCCATCCTCCGCGCGGTCTCCCTGGCCATCTCCCGTACGGCCGGGGAGAGCCGCCCGGTGCCGTTGAGGGCCGCCGAGACGGTGGTCTTGGACAGTCCCGCTTCGCGGGCCACGTCGACGAGCCGGACGCGCGGTGGGGTGGGCGGCGAGGCAGGTCCGCCACGCCTTGGAGCAGCATTCGTCATGGGGCTGATGCTGCCACCCTCGCGACCTCGGCAAAACCGTTCCCGCAAAGCCTTGTGCGGGAACGTTCCCGCATCAATACTCACTCCATCCCTCAGCGCCCGTCACTACACCCGTAAAGGGGTGGGTCTCCATGCGCATGCCCAGAGCCATCGCGCTGCTCGTCTGTACCGTCGCCGTCGCAACCACCGCCACCGCCTGTTCCGGCGCCACCACTCCTCGGTCCTCCGGGAAGGGCACCGGCCCCGCCTACCAGGTCACCCCGACCTCGCCGCCGGCGAAGGGCCGCCTGGACTCGTTCACGTGGTCCCTCTACGCCGAGCCCTACACGCTCGACTACGCCCTGGCGTACGACTACCCGCCGAACACCGTGCTCGCGAACGTGTGCGAGCAGCTGCTGCGGGTCACTCCCGACATGAAGATCGAACCCGGCCTCGCGGTCAAGTACGCCCAGCCGAATCCCAAGACGCTCGTGTACACGCTGCGTCCGGGGGTGAAGTTCCACGACGGAACGACCATGACCGCGAACGACGTGGTCGCCTCCCTCAAGCGCCACATGAACCCGGCCACCGGATCCCCCTGGGCGTCGGCGTTCAAGAACGTCGACGCCATCGAGAAGACCGGCCCCCTGGAGGTGACGATCCGGCTGGGCAACCCCGACGTCCTCTTCAACGAACTCATGGCCGCCTCCCCCGGCACCGTCGAGAGCGCCGCCTTCCTGGCCAAGGCCGGCAAGGACTACGGCGGCCCCAAGGGGAAGGTCGACTGCACCGGCCCGTACGCCCTCGCCGACTGGGCCCAGGGCGACTCCATCACCCTCAAGAAGCATGCCGCCTACTGGGACACGTCACTGGCCCCGAAAACGGACAAGGTGACGTTCACCTTCATCGAGGACCCGGCCGCCCGGTCCAACGCCTTCCTCTCGGGCACGGCCGACGGCGGGTACATGGTGCCCTCGTCCTCGCTCGCGCAGCTGCGCTCCAGCGGCAAGGGAACCGTGCTGTTCGGCCCCAACACCGCCGCGGCGGACCTCGCTGTCCTCGACTTCAAGGGCACCCTCGGGGACCTCAAGGTCCGCAGGGCCCTGTCCATGGCGCTCGACCGGAAGAACATCATCAAGGCCGCCGCCGGCGGCATCGGCGTCCCCGCCAAGGCCCCCGCCGCGCGCGGCGCATGGGGACTGGCCCCGGAGAAGACCGCCGGCTACTTCGACGCCCTCCCCGAGCCGGTGTACGACCTGGCGGCCGCGAAGAAGCTCGTCGCCGAAGCCGGCGCCAAGGGCCGGAAGGTCACCATCGCCACGAGCTCGCTCGCGCCGGAGGTCAGTGTCGTCGCCAACGCCGTCCAGGCAGCCGGCCGGCAGATCGGCCTCGACGTCCAGCTGAAGGCCGTCAGCCCCGACGCGTACAGCAGCATCTTCGTCGACCCCAACGCGCGCCACGGCCTCGACCTGGTCATCACCAACGGATACGACAACACCCCCGACCCGCTGGAGTTCTACCAGTACCTGCGCACCGGCGACTTCGGGAACTACGGCAACTGGTCCGACGCCGCGTACGACGCCGTGTTCGACCGGGCCAACGCGGAGCCCGACCCGGCCGCCCGGGCGGACCTGACCGCCAAGCTCCAGCGGATCGCGATGGACCAGCTCCCGATCATCCCGCTGTACGAGGCGCCCTACTCGGTCTTCTTCGGCAACCGGATCACCGGCGCCCCCACCGGCATCGCGCAGCTGTACTACCCGTGGGCCGCGACGATCGGGGCCGCGAAGCCATGACCCGCTACCTCGTCGGACGGTTCCTCGGCCTGGTGACCGTACTGTTCGTGACCTCGCTCGTGGTCTTCGGCACGGTCCACCTGGCCCCCGGCGACCCGGTGTCCTTCCTGCTCCACGGCCGCCCCGCGACGCCGGAGACCACGGCGGCGCTGCGCGCCCAGTACCACCTGGACGACCCGCTGCCCGCGCAGTACGCGAAGTGGCTCGGCGCCGTGCTGCAGGGCGACTTCGGCCGGTCCGCCCAGTTCCACCAGGACGTCGGGAGCCTCATCGGCTCCCGGCTTCCGGGCACCGCCCTGCTGGTCGGGTACGCGGCCCTGCTGGTCGCCGTCCTCGGGGTGGCGGCCGGCATCCTCGCCGCGCTGCGCCCCGGCGCGGTGGACCGCGTCGTGCTTCTCGGCACGGGCGTGGCCACGGCGACGCCCTCGTTCGTCAGCGCCATGGCGCTCGTCTCGCTGTTCTCCGTCCAACTGGGCTGGTTCCCGGGGCCGGGCGGCACCCCGGAGGGGTTGACGGACCGGCTGTACCACCTGACGCTGCCGGCCTTCGCGCTGGCGCTGACCTTCGCCGGTCTGCTCGCCCGGGTGACCCGCTCGGCGATGCTCGACGAACTGCGGCGCGATCACGTCGAGGTGGCGCGCGCCCGCGGTGTCGCACGGCGGGCCGTGGTCCGCCGGCACGTGCTGCGCAACGCGCTCGGCCCCGTCGTCACCGTCGGCGGCACCATGCTCGCCGGTCTGCTCATCAGCACCTCGATCGTCGAGACCGCCTTCGACGTGTCCGGAATCGGCTCCCTGCTCGTGCAGTCGGTGACGGCCAAGGACTTCGCCGTCGTCCAGGCGATCACGCTGCTCAGCGTGGCGGCCTTCGTCGTGGTGAACCTTGCCGTCGACCTGGTCGCCCCGCTCATCGACCCCCGGTTGTCCCTCCACGGGGAAGGCTCCTCATGACCACCACCGCACCTCCCCCGGCCGCCGCACCCGGTGCGCTGCGCCGCCGCCCCGGTCTGGGGGGCCTCCAAGTCCTCGGCCAGGGCCCGCTGTTCACGGCGGCCGTCGCGGTCCTGTTCGCGCTCGTCCTGGTCGCCGTCCTGGCCCCCGTCCTCGCACCGTACGATCCCGAGTCGCTCGACCTCTCGGCGAGCCTGGTCGGGACCACGGGAGACCACCTGCTGGGCACAGACCAGTCGGGCCGGGACATCCTGTCCCGGCTGATCCACGGCGCGCGGACCGGTCTGCTCGGACCGCTGCTCGTCGTCGGCGTCTCCACCCTCCTCGGTGCCCTGCTCGGCGTGGTCGCCGCCTGGCGGGGCGGCTGGGCGGACGCGGTCCTGTCCCGGTCGATGGACATGGCGTTCGCGATCCCGGGGCTGCTCCTGGCGATCCTCCTGGTGGCCGTCGTCGGCTCCGGCATGACCGCACCGGTGATCGCGATGGCCGTGGCCTACACCCCGTACGTGGGACGGCTGGTGCGCGGCATCGCGCAGCAGGAGAAGGCCCGCCCGTACATCGAGTCGTATCGGGTGCAGGGCTGGTCGGGCTGGACGATCTGCCTGCGGCACCTGCTGCCCAACATCGCTCCGACGGTCTTCGCGCAGTCCGCAATGAACTTCGGGTACGCCCTGATGGACCTGGCGGCCCTCTCCTTCCTCGGCTTCGGTGTGCAGCCGCCCACCGCCGACTGGGGCGCCATGATCAACGAGGGTCAGTCGGCCCTCCAGCAGGGGGCGATGCTGCCCGCCCTCGCGCCGTCGGCGTGCATCGTCCTCGCCGTGGTGGCGTTCGGCATCGTCGGCGAGGGACTCGCCGACCGGATCGCGAAGCGGGAACGGTGAGCGCCATGACCGAAACCAGCACTTCGGTGCGTGGCACCGGGGACGACTCCCCCGTGCTCGAGATGCACGGCCTCGGCGTACGCCTGCCGGCCGGGCAGGCTGCCCGGCCGATCCTGGACGAGGTCAGCCTCCGGGTCCTCCCCGGGGAGACGGTCGGGCTGGTCGGCGAGTCCGGCTCGGGCAAGTCGGTGGCCTGCCGCAGCGTTCTCGGGCTGCTGCCCGAAGGCGCGCGGACCAGCGGAGAGGTACGCGTCGCCGGCCGTGACGTGCTGAGCATGAGCCGTACGGAGCTGGCCGCGCTCCGGGCCCGGCAGGTGGCCATGGTCTTCCAGGACCCGCGCGCCTCCCTCAATCCGCTGCGCCGCGTCGGCGACTTCCTCACCGAAGGGCTGCGCGCGGCCGGCAGCCCCGCCGCCGCGGCCACCGCACGGGCCGAGGAACTCCTCGACACCGTGGGCATCCGCGATCCGCGGGGCGCGCTGCGCCGCTATCCGCACCAGTTCTCCGGCGGAATGCTCCAGCGGGTGGTCATCGCCGCGGCCCTCGCGGCCGAGCCCGCCCTGCTGGTCGCCGACGAGCCGACCACCGCCCTGGACGTCACGACCCAGGCGGAGATCATCGCGATCCTCACCCGACTGCGGGCCGAGCAGGGCACCGGGCTTCTCTTCGTCACCCACGACCTCGAACTGGCCTCGGCCATCTGCGACCGCGTGTACGTGATGTACGCGGGCCGGATCGTCGAGACCCGGGGCACCGACGAGCTGTTCGACCGGCCCCGCCATCCGTACACGGCGGGACTCCTCGCCTGCACCCCCCGCATCGAACCGGGCGCACCGGCCCCCCGGCCCATCCCGGGCCGCCCCGTCTCCCTCGCCGAGGCACCTCCGGGGTGTGCCTTCACGGCCCGCTGCACCCACGCACAACCGCGCTGCTCCGAGGAGCCCCCCGTACTGGCGCGGTACGGCGACGGACTCGCCGCGTGCCACCGCGCCGACGAAGGGATCACGCTGTGACCGGCACGACGAAGGGGCTCGTGGTCGAGGGGCTGTGCAAGCGGTACGGGGACCACACGGCGGTCGACGACGTGTCGTTCATCCTGGCACCGGGGGCTTCGCTGGCAATCGTCGGCGAGTCCGGCAGCGGGAAGACGACGACCGTACGGATGCTGGTGGGCCTGGCACGACCGGACGGCGGCACCGTCCGCCTGGACGGCCGGGACCGCTCCGCCCGCGCCCGGAGCCGGGCCGAACGGCTCGCGCGCGCCCGCGAGATCCAGATGGTCTTCCAGGATCCGTATCTCTCGCTGGACCCACGGGTGACGGTCTCCGACTGCGTCGACGAGGTGCTCCGCCTTCACACCCGGCTGGACGCGGCCGCCCGTCGCTCGCGGGTCGCCGAACTCCTGGACCAGGTGGGCCTCGGCGAACGGGAGGCCGGGGCCCTGCCCCGGCGGCTCTCCGGCGGACAGCGCCAGCGCGTCGCCATCGCCCGGGCCCTGGCGGTCGAACCCCGCGTCCTCATCCTCGACGAGGCGGTCGCGGCGCTCGACGTGTCCATCCAGGCACAGATCCTCGACCTGCTCGCCACGATCCGGCGCGAGTCGGGCATCGGCTACCTCTTCGTCACCCACGACCTCGCGGTGGTCCGGCACATCGCCGACGACGTCATGGTGCTCAGGTCGGGCCGAGTCGTCGAGGCGGGCCCGACGCATCGCGTACTGGACACCCCGGAGCATCCGTATACCCGTCTGCTCCTCGACTCCGTACCGCGTCGCGGCTGGGACCCGAGCCTGGCGACGGCCGGCCGCCGCGCCCTCGACTGACGGACACCGGCCTGACCGCCGCCTCGCGGCGGTCAGGCGTGCCCGCCCGCTTCCGGACCGAGGCGCCGGGCATCGCGTTCGGGCCGGATCGCCGCGATGACGGCCGTCATCCGTCCCCTCCTTGCCACGCGCGTTCGCCCGCCGTTCCCTCGCGCTTTGCCCGAGAGTCGGTCCAAAGGCTCCCCTTGTTGTGGATCAAGGCCATACGATGCGCCTGCGAAGCGCGCGCCGCGCACAGGAAGACGGGGGAGGCGCGATGTCCGGGAGACCGCATGACGGTATATCCGACGCCATGCCGGGCGGAGCATGGGGCACGCTCCCCGGCGCTGTGGAGCTGTACCACCTGAGGCCGGACGGAGGCATCGGGCTGGCCGACCGCGAGGGCGCCCGCGAGCTGGGACCCGAGCGGGAGTTTCTCCGCTTCATCGATGACGGGCAGTTCGCCCACTACCTGGTGGGCGACGCGGCGACCTCCCCCGAGCGCCCCTCGAACGCCACGGTCAAACTCGGTGTCGTGGGGCCGCGCAGCGCCTTCACCCCGCATGCCCATGGCGGTGAACACTTCGTCCTCAGCCTCGGCCACGCGACGTGCGGCCTCTACGACGCGGACCGCGACCTGGTTACCGAAGTCCCGCTGGCTCCCGGGATGTTGATACGGATTCCGGAGATGATGCCCCACTCCTTCGCGAACAGGGGCACCGATCCGCTGACGATCCTCGCGGCCAACACCGGTTACGGGATCGACCACGAGGACTACGCGATCACCGCCGGGGAGGCCGAGCGCCGCGCCGCGGGCGACACCCCGACAGCCGGCCAGGTGGCCGTAGCCGCCGCCACCGACTATCGCGCCCTCGCCGCCGCCCTGCGCGACATCGAGCGCCATCAGCAGGACCGCGGCATCGCCACCGCCACCGTCCGCGAGCGCCTGGCCGCACGACTGCGCCGTGTGGCGACCGCACTGGAGGTCCGCCGGTGATCTGTCCGCACTGCGAGAAGAACCTGCTCCGCAAGGAGCGCCCCAACAACACCTGCTCCCACTGCCGGCGCACGTACGCGCTCGACCCCAAGACCAACTCCCTCGGCCTCAGCGACCTGTGGGTGCACAGGATCGTCGCCAAGGTGACGGAGGAGGGCAGAATCGCGGTGACGCCGGACCAGTTGTGGTACGCGCTCTCGCGCAGGCGCCTCAAAAAGGGCACGTTCGCGCCGGGGTGTGCGGTTACCTCACTCTTCGCGGGCCTGGTCGTCGGCGTCGTCGGCATCTTCACCGGGAGCGTGTACCTGGCCCTCATCTCGGGCGGCCTGCTGCTCGTCTCCGCGGGCTTCGCCCTCGCACGAGCCGCCGGTGCGGGCCGGGGCTTCCCGGTCATGAGCCGTGCGGCGTTCCGTTCGGAGGCGCTCGCGCCCTGGCGGAACGTGTACGGCGGGCTGCCGCCCGGGGTGGTCGACGACGCCCCTCCCGTTCCCTCTCGGGCCAGGACTCGTGCGCCTTCCGGCGCTGAGCCCGGGGCCGTACTCCTGTGCCCCGACCGCTCCATCACGGCCTTCCTCAACGCCGACGGCCTGCCCGCCCGTTACGGGATCGCGCTCGCCGAGGATCTCGACGCGGTCCGCGCCCTGCCCACGCGGGGCCCGGTGATCGTGCTCCACGACGCCGACGCGCACGGGGAGCTTCTCGTCCGGCGCGTCCGCGCGAGTCTGGGGCAACGCACGGTGATCGACGCCGGGTTGCCGCTGCGCACCGTCCGCGGTCTGGCGCAGGCCGTGCCCTACCGCGACGAGCAGGGGAAGCCCGACAGGGAGACCATGGCGCTCCTCACCGAGCTGGGCGAGTTCACCAAGGCGGAGCTGAGGTGGCTGGGAAAGGGCTGGCGCTTCCCGCTCGTCGGCATGCCCCCCGCCCGGCTGCTCGCCGCCGTCACCCGGGTCGCCGAACAGGTCGTGCGGAGCGTCGATCCGGAGCGGCGTCGCGCCGCGTCCGTGGGGTTCATGACCTGGCCGGGTTCAGGGGCTCAGGACCACGCGGGTGAGCGATGATCTGCCCCCGCTGCGCCGCCTCGCTGACGGGCAAGCAGCGCAACGGCAGAATATGCGCGCACTGCGGGAAGCGCTTCGCGCTCGACCCCGCGGTGCACGGCAAGGGCATGCACGACATCCGCATCCGGGGCATCGCGGAACGCGCCACCGACCACGGCCGCCTGAAGATCACCCTCACCCAGCTCTGGTACCTGTCCCGCAGCCGTAACTACGCCTGGGCCGGGCGGGATCCGGAGGGTGTGCCGGCGAAGATCCGCTGGCTCGTGGCCCTGCCGGTGGCCGCCGCCCTCGTCGCGTGCGCCGTCCTGACCGGCGGACTGCTCGCGTTCCTCGCCGGCGCCGCCGCGTGCGCCGCCCTCGTCGTCGCGTCGTCCATGCGGCGCCGCCCCGGTCAGTTGCCTCATGCGCAGATCATTCCCGCCGAACAGACCTTCCGTGCCCTGATGAACGGCTCCTGGTCGGCGGTGTACGGGGGACTGCCGGAAGGCGTCGTCGACGACGCGGGCCCCGTGCCCCGGCCGCGCGGGGCGAACCGTTCCGGTGCGTCCGTTCCGGTGTCCCGGCCCAAGGCCGCGATCCTCTGCACGGACCGCGTGGTCGCCCTCTTCCTCACGGCCAACGGCATCCCCGCCCGTCTGGAGGCCGTCCTCGTGAAGGTCGCCGAAGCCGACGGAACCGAGGGGCGCCCCACCGTCCTGGCGGCGGCGCTCAGCGCGCTCGCGCAGTATCGCAGCGGGCTCCCGGTGGTGGTCCTGCACGACGCCGATCCGCAGGGTGTCCTGTTGGCGCCGCTCATCCGTGGCGCCCAGCCCGACCGGGTCGTGGTGGACGCGGGCCTCCCCGTCTCCGCGGCCAGGGGCAGACAGGGCGTCGTGCGGCTCGCCCGGCACGATCCGCTCGCCGACGCGGAACAGCTCCGCACGGTCGCGGGCCTGCCCGAGGCCGACGCGGAGTGGCTCGGCGAGGGCTTCTGGAGTCCGCTCGCCGCCGTGCCGCCGCGTGTCCTCGAATCGATCGCCGTACGGGCGGTGGAACGGGCGCTGGCCGCCCCGCGGCCCACCCCCCGTGAGGCCCTCTCGCACGGCTTCCTCACCTGGCCGCAGGCGCCGCGGACCCCGAGGACCTCGCGGGCATCCGGCACCGGCACCGGCACCGGCACGTACAAGAAGAAGGGCACCAGCTCCGCATGACGCCGCGACGCCTCCAGGCTCCCGGAATCGGGACCTCCATGGCCCGGGACCCCCGTACCGGCCGCGGGCCGGGCGCCCGACTCCTCGACCTCGCGATCACCGGCGCCGCCGCGCGCGCCGCGGGCCCGGGCGGCATCACGTTCACGGAACGGCAGCTCTATTACGAGACCTGCCGTGTCCTGAGCCCGGCCGCGACCCTGCTCCGCCGCATCCCGCGCACCCCGGCCCCTCCCCTGCGGCTGCCCACGTTCACACGTGCGCTGGAGGCACGGGGCCGGGAGACCGTGGACGGCCTCCTCCCGCCGGTCCCGTCCGCGCCGTCACAGCCTCTGTCCGCACCCGATGCCGCCGAACCCGACCTCTACGCCTACGGGCTCCCCCGCCTTCTCGTCTGCCAGGACCGCTCGATCGCCCGGATGCTGCTCGCCAACCATGTGCACCTGGAGGCGGCCTGCCCCGTCCTCGCGGCGCCCGACGCCCTGCCACTCGACCCGCGCCTCGTCGCGGCGCTGGAGCGGGCCGAGGGCGCGACGGTCCATGTGCTGCACGACGCGAGCCCGGAGGGCATCGGGCTCCCGGCACGGGTCAGGGCCGCTCTCGGCCCGGTCCCCGGCATGCGGGTCACGTCGATCGGGCTCGTGCCCCGGCATGCGGCAGCCCTGCGCCTTCCGACCGGCCGCGGCCCGGCACCGGCTCCGCCGCTGGAGCCCTGGCCGCCCGGGCTGCGGCCCGAGGAGGCCGCATGGCTGGCGCGGGGACGGTTCACGCAGGTCGCGGCCGTTTCACCGCCCCGCCTGGTGCGTACGGTGCTGCGCCTCACGCGGGGACCGCGAGCGCCCCGGAACTCCATGTGGTCCGAACTGCGCGGGCTGCGCACCACGGGTTTCCTGACCTGGCCCGCCTTGTGATCCGCCGCGTCACCCGCCCGTGATCCGCGGGGTGACCCGTCCCAGCGAGCCCCTCTTCCCGCGGCCACGACCGCCCCACAGACCCGAGGAACGCACACGATGATCCGACCTCAAGAGATCGGCTACTCCGACGAGCTGCTCGCCGACGGCAGCGTCCACCGGCGTTACGAGGACGGCCGGGAGGAGTGGCGCCACCGCGAGAGCTCCTCCCGTCACCTCGTGCGCTGGCACGACAACCGGAATGCCTCCGGCATCGACGAACTCCTCGGCAACCACATCATCAAGCGGGTCCTCGCCGACGACACGGTGACATACGCCCGGGACATCGGATACGGCCGCACCCTGTGGGGCCGCGGCGAGACGGTGATGGTCAACCGGACGTCGTTCGGCGGCAGGATGGGCGTCATGCTCGCGGGCCTGGGCGCAGCGGGCCTCGCCATCACCGCCGCCCAGCTGCCGCCGCTGAGCATGAGCCCGGAAGACGAAGAGGAGCTCCGCCGGCAGCAGGCGCAGAGCCAGTCGTCGTCCTCGGGCGACTCGGGCGGGAGCGGCGATTCCGGTGGCGGCGGGACGGACGACTGGGACGCGGGCTGGGACGACGGCGGGGACACCTGGAGCGACGACGACTTCGGCTGAGCCGGCCGCGTCGGCGCCACCAGAAGCCGTAGGAGCGGCGGTAGCAGTACGGAACACCGAGGAGAGGAGCCATCCATGGCACGCTTCTGCGTCTGCCTGTCCCCGACCACCCGGCAGGCCCGGGCCCATGTCGAGGCGATGGGTGCGGCCGGGACCGGCCGGGCATCCGTGGACGTCCCCGGGGCTGCCCTGGGGCTGATCGCGGACGAACCCGGCCGCGCCGACGGCCCGTTCACGGCATTCGGCCTGACGGCGGTGGGTGAGGTCACCCTCCACAACCGCCCGGCCCTCCTGTCCGCGCTGCACGCCGAGGGGACCCCCGTACCCGCCCGCTGCTCCGACGGTGAACTGCTGCTGCGCTGCTGGGCGCGGCTCGGCGACGCGGGAGTGGCGCTGGCCGAAGGCATGTTCGTGCTGGCCGTGCTGGACGGCACGGACCTGATCCTGATCCGCGACCACGTGGGCGCCCGGACGGTCTTCTACGCCCGCGCCGAAGGGGCCTGGGCGGCCTCGACCTCGCTGAGGGCGCTGCGGCGCTGGCCCGCGCTCGGCACCTCGATGAATCTGTCCGCGGTCCGTTCGTTCCTCACCTTCGCCTATCTGCCGGGCGAGGAGACGCTCCTGACCGGCGTGCGGGAAGTCCTGCCCGGACGGGTGCTGCGGCTGGCGGAGGACGGCGCGGTCACCGAGACCGTGCACTGGGAGCCCCACGAGCACATCGCGGAGCCGGTGCCGCAGGATCCGACGGAGCATGTCCTGGCCCTGCGGGCGCTCCTGGAGCAGGCGACGGCCGAAAGGCTCCCGGAGGCGGAGCCGGCAGCAGTCCTTCTCTCCGGCGGGATCGACAGCTCCCTCGTCACCGCGCTGGCGACGAAGCTCCACAGCCATCCGGTGCACACGTACTCGATCAGCTTCGGCGACGAACTCCCCAACGAGCTGGGCTACTCGGGCCTGGTGGCTGCCCACTGCCATACCCGCCACCGGGTCCTGAACGTGTCGGGGAAGACGGTCGCCTCACGGCTCGCGGAGGCGGCTGCCCTCCTGGACAGCCCGGTGGGCGATCCGTTGACAGTCCCGAACCTGTTGCTCGCGGAGACCGTGGCCGCGGACGGCGCGTCGGTGGTGCTCAACGGCGAGGGCGGTGACCCCGTGTTCGGCGGCCCGAAAAACCTCCCGATGCTGGTGCAGGAGATGCACCGAGAAGCGGGGGCGCCCTGGGACGAGGACCGGGCGACGGCGTATCTTCGCTCGTACCGCAAGTGCTGGACGGACCTCCCCACGCTCCTGACCCCGCAGACGCTGGACGCACTGCGGGACGCCCCGCGCCCCCAGCGGTTCGTGGAGCCGTATCTGGCACCGGGCGTCGACAGCCCGCACCGCATGGGCCACCTCCTCAACCAGCTCCTGCACTGCAATCTGCGGACCAAGGGCGCACACCACATCCTGACCAAGGTGGAGCGCCTGACGGCGTCGCAGGGCGTCGAGGGCCGGGCCCCGCTCTTCGACCGCCGGGTCGTCGACCACGCGTTCGCGACGCCGCCGACGTACAAACTCCGTGGCTCTGCGGAGAAGTGGATCCTCAAGGAGGCCGTGCGCGACCTCCTCCCCGACACGGTCGTCGACCGCCCGAAGAGCGGGATGCGGGTGCCGGTGCAGCAGTGGCTGACGGGTCCGCTGCGCGACCTCGGAAACGATCTGCTGCTGAGCCGGCAGTCGGCCCACCGGGGCCTGTTCCGCCCGGACACGATCCGCGCCTGGATGAAGGGCGAGGGCACGCTCCTGCCCCGTCAGGGCGGCAAGCTGTGGCTGGTGCTGACATTGGAACTGTGGCTGCGGTCGTACGCGTTGTGAGAAACGAGCAGCAGGAAGCGACGAGCGGGAAGCAACGATGAACACTGAACTCACCGACCCTCGCACGGGACGTCCCCGCGGCACCGCTCCCGCCTCCCGCGAGCCCGAGGTGGCTGCGGCCGTGGCGGCGGCCCGTACGGCGCTCGGCGCATGGAGCGCCCTGACCCCCAAGGACCGGGCGCGACGTCTGGACCGGCTGGCGACGCTGATCGAGGACAGCGCGGCGGAGTACGCGGCTCGTGAGCGGGCCGGTACGGGCAAGCCGGATCCGGAGACGGCGGGCGAGATCGAACAGGTGGCGGATCTGTTCCGCTTCTACGCGACGGCGGCACGGACCCGGACAGCCCCGGCGGCGGGCCGACTGGTGACCGGGCACGAGAGCTGGGTGCGCTGGGAGCCGATGGGCGTGGTCGGGGTGATCGTCCCCTGGAACTACCCGCTGATGATGGCGGCCTGGCGCTGCGCCCCGGCACTCGCCGCAGGCAACACGGTGGTGGTGAAGCCGGCGGAGACCACCCCGGACACGCTGGAACTGCTGGCGGAGCACGCCGAGCGGACCCTGGGCGAGGGCGTGCTCCAGTCCCTTCCGGGAGACCGGCGGACAGGTCGGCTGCTGGTCGAGTCCCCGGTGGACATGGTCGCGTTCACGGGCAGCGGGCGGGCGGGCCTGGATGTGGCGGCGCGGGCGGGGACGCGCCGGATCAGCCTGGAGCTGGGCGGCAACGCCCCGGCCGTCGTTCTCCCGGACGCCCCGGTGGACACGTATGCGTCGCTCGCGGAAGCAGCCACGTACAACGCGGGCCAGAGCTGCGCGGCGCCGGCCCGGGTCATCACGCTCACGGAGAACTACGAGTCGACGGTCGCCCGCCTGACGGAGGCGATGGGGGCCCGGCTGGCAGGCCGTGACTTCGGCCCGCTGAACAACCCGGACCAGGTGGCGCGTTACGACGCCCTGGTCGCTTCCTCGTCCGCGAAGCGACTGCTGGCGGCGGACATCGCCACCCCGCCCGGCGAGGAGCACGGCCACTGGCGCGCGGCCCTTCTCCTGGCGGATCTCCCGCACGACGACCCGACGGTCACCGAGGAAGTCTTCGGCCCGCTCCTCACAGTCCAGCACGCGGACACGGTGGAGGCGGCCCTGGGCCTGGCAAACTGTGTCCCCCAGGCCCTGGCGGCCAGCGTCTGGACGACCGACCTCGGCACGGGGCTCGATCTCGCGGCCCGCCTCGACGCGGGCGAGGCCTGGCTCAACTGCCATCTGGTGCAGACGGCGGAGCTCCCGCACGGCGGGCGTGGCTCGTCCGGCCACGGCACGGACCTGAGCACGCTGGCGCTCCAGGAGTACCAACGGCCCAAGACGGTGACGGTGCGGCTGACGCCCGGCCTGCGCGAGAGCTGAGGCAGAGGGCCACCGGACGACGGCGGGCGGCACCCGCCACGCGCTCGAGCATGTGACGCTGCTCCCCAGCCTGCGGCCGGGTAGTACACGTGGCGACTGAACGCATCAGGCTGCGGCATGCCTGCCCCACCGCAAGGCTAAGAGCCTGTCGGGTGACCTTCGATCGGAAAGCGGACGCGGTCTGGTGCGTGCGATTCCAAGGCGCCGGAAGGCCCTCGGATGGGGTCTCCCCTGC
>NZ_JBSFYR010000061.1:0-46095 GCF_053599875.1 Streptomyces sp. NPDC005151
GCTTGGGGAAGGAGCTACTAGGGCATTTCGGCAACGCGGGAAGCGTGCGTGCCAGGGCGTGGCCGCCCGATCAGAGGTCACCCGACAGGCTCTCACGCAATCGCCCCGGGTCCGGCTCTTCAGCCGGACCCGGGGCGACCGTCGTGTGTCTCAGGCGCTGGAGTCGCGCTCCCACCGGTAGAACTCGTGGGCCATCGCGTCCTTCGGACCACGCCAGGTCTGCGGGTCGTACGGACTGACGAAGGCGGTGAGCTTCTGGCTGAGGTCCTGGAACTCCGGGTGCTGGTGCACCTTGGCAATCTCCGGACCCGGCGGGCGGTCGGACTCGATCAGGTGCAGATAGACGTCGCCGAACTGGAACAGCTTGCGCCGGTTGACTCCGACGAGGTGCGGCAGTTCGCTGCAGTCGGAGGCGGCGAACAGTCCGGCGATGTCCGGCGCCGACTCCGGCGCCATCCGGGCGACGATCAGAGCGTGGTGCATGGGCAGGATGCCTTTCTGATACCCGGCCGGTACCCCGCCGGGGCGGCGGGGTGGCCGGATGCGGGCGGGGGGGTCAGCGGGCGTTGACCGGGGCGGTACGGCGCTCGCGGTCGCGCTGCTCGATCTTGTCCCGGATGAGTTCCATCTGGACGCGCGAGTTCCGGTTGATGTTGTCGGTCATCCACGCGTCGTCGACGGGCGCGTCGGACCGCATCGCGAAGTCCTGCGCCCAGTGCAGCTTCGTGCCACCGGGGACCTCCGAGTACTCCCAGCGGATGTTCATGTGCTCGAACGGGCCCGGCTCGACGCGGCGCGCGATGACCTTGCGCCCGGCGCGGTCGGTCGTGCGCTCCGAGACCCAGCTCCACACCTTGCCGTTCTCGTCGGGGTGCATGGTCAGACGGAACCTCGTCCTCTCGCCGTCCCGTTCGATCACCTCGACCGCCGCGTACTCACTGAACAGCCGCGGCCAGTTCTCCAGATCGTTCGTCACGTCCCAGACCAGGTCGAGGGGGGCGGCGATGGTGATCTCGTTCTCGGTGTGTCCGGACACTTCAGGCTCCTGTCATGAGGGTGTGGTTGACGAGGTCGAGGAATTCACGGGGCGTCTTGCACCGGTCGGCGTCGGCCGGGAGCGGCCTGCCGTGCCGGTTCTCCAGCACGCCCACGATGCCGAGGAGGCCGAGCGAGTCCAGGCCGTACTCGTCGAAGCCGGACGCGGGCCGGCTCTCCATCTCCTGCGGGTCGACGCTGACTCCCGCGCCCTTCTTCATCAGCGCAGCCAGCTCCTGGTAGGTCAGTGGATTGTTCATGAGGGCTTCTCCTTCTCACGCGTGGATAGCGGTGGGGCGCCGCAGCACGATGGCCGCGTTCGAACCCATGAGGCCGCGGCTCAGCACGAGCGCCGTCCGCAGTTCGGCGGGGCGCGCCCGGCCGGTGACGACATCGAGTTCGTGACACACGTCGACGACGTTCGGGGTGGGAGGTATCAGGCCGTATTCCATGGCCAGTACGGCCGCTGCCGCGTCCAGCACCGGCGCCCCGCAATAGGCCCGGCCGATCCCGGTCTTGGGCGCCGTCACGGGTACCCGCTTGCCGTGCACGCCGAGCGCGTCGGCGATGGCCAGTGCTTCGGCGCGGTCTGCGGAGGGTACGCCGAGGGCGTCGGCGAAGACCACGTCGATCTCCTCCGGCGCACAGCCGGCCTCCCGCAGGGCACCGCTGATCGCCCGGGCGAGCCCCTCCCGGGACTCCTCCCACCGGGACGCCCCGGTGAACGTCGCGGAGTGGCCCGCCAGTTCGGCCCTGATCCGGGCCCCGCGGCGGTTCGCCGCGGCCTCCTCCTCGACCACGAGCATGGCGCCGCCCTCGGCGGGTACGAAGCCGCACGCGTGCGAGGTGAAGGGGCGATAGGCCCGGGCAGGGTCCTCGCAGACGCTGAGGTCCTCGTACCCGAGCTGACAGACGACCGAGTACGGCGCCAGAGGTGCCTCGGCGGCTCCGACGACCACTGCTTCGGCGCCGCCGCGGATGGACCGGGCGGCATGCGCCAATGCGTCCAGGCCGCCCGCTTCGTCGCTGGCCACGACGGCGCACGGCCCCTTGAATCCGCCCCGGATGGAGATCTGGCCGGTGCTGGCCGCGTAGAACCAGGCGATGGACTGGTAGGGGCCGACGTAGTTGGACCCCTGTCCCCACAGCCTTTGCAGTTCGCGCTGGCCGAACTCGCCGCCGCCGGAGCCGGCGGCGGTCACCACTCCCACGGCGAACGGGTCGCCCTCGTAGTCGGCCCGGCCGATCCCGGCGTCGTCGAGGGCGAGATCCGCTGCGGCCATCGCGAAGTGCGTGAACCGGTCGGTCTGCACGAGGTAGCGTTCCTCGATCAGGTCCACCGGGTCGAAGCCCCTGATCTCGCCCGCGACCCGCAGCGGCAAATGCTCGCAGCCCTCGCGGGTGACGCGGTCGAGGACGCTCGTCCCTTCCTGCGTCCTCTTCCAGAACGACTCCGTGGTCGTGCCGTTGGGGGCAACGACACCGATGCCGGTGACGACGGTGCGCCGGGCCTTTCGGGTGCTCATGGTGTCCTCCCACCTGTTCTGGTCAGGGCCACAGCGGACTGGAAACCACCGAATCCGCTGCCGACCGACAGGATGCTGCGCAGCTTCCGCGGCCGTGCGTCACGCGGCACGTAGTCGAGGTCGCACTCCGGGTCCGGGGTTTCGTAGTTCGCCGTCGGCGGCACCGTCTGGTTGACCAGGGACAGCACGCAGGCGGCGATCTCGATGGCGCCGATGGCGCCGAGCGAATGACCGACCATGGACTTGATGGAGCTCATGGGCACCTCGTAGGCGTGCGTGCCCAGGGCCCTCTTCACTGCGGCCGTCTCGTGGCGGTCGTTCTGCTTGGTGCCGGATCCGTGCGCGTTGACGTAGTCGATCTGTGAGCTGTCTATCCGGGCATGACCGAGGGCCCGGTTGATGGCCTCGGCCATCTCCAGTCCCTCGGGGGTCAGCCCGGTCATGTGATAGGCGTTGCCGAAGGTGGCATAGCCGGCGATCTCGCAGTACACGGTGGCACCGCGGGCGCGGGCATGTTCCAGCTCCTCCAGGACGAGTACGGCTCCGCCCTCGCCCATGACGAAGCCGTCCCGGCGGGCGTCGAACGGCCGGGAGGCATGCTCCGGGTCGTCGTTGTTCGCGGAGGTCGCCTTGATCGCGTCGAAGCAGGCCACCGTGATCGGGGTGATCGGCGAGTCGGACGCCCCTGCGATGCAGACGTCGACCCGCCCCTCCTCGATGGAGTGGAACGCGTACCCGATCGCGTCGAGGCCGGAGGTGCAGCCCGTCGAGACGGTCTGCACCGGGCCGTGCGCGCCGACCTGCTCGGCGACCGCCGAGGCGAGGGAACTGGGTGAGAAGGCCCGCTCCAGATGGCGGCCGGCCGGGCGGTGGTCGACGTCCCAGCGGGCGCCGCTGCCACTGACGGCGACGTAATCGTGCTCCAGCCGGGTGGTGCCGCCGACGGCGGTGCCGAGGGACACCCCGATGCGCCAGGGGTCCACCTTCTCCGGGTCGAGCCCCGCGTCGCCAAGGGCTTCCCTGGCGGCGACGAGCGCGAACTGGACGTACCGGTCCGAGCGGGCGATCTCGTCCTCGTCGAGGCCGTGGGCCGCGGGGTCGAAGTCGCACTCGGCGGCGATCCGGGAGCGGAATCCCACCGGGTCGAACAGGGTGATGCCGCGCGTCGCGGTGCGTCCGTTGGCGAGGAGGTCCCAGAAGGCCGGCGCGCCGATTCCGCCCGGGGCGACGACACCGACTCCGGTGACCGCCACGCGCCGGGTCATGAAGCCGCCTCGGTTCGTTCTGGCGGCGCGGCCCGGCCGGCGGTCTCGGTGTGCTCGGTGTCGACGTGACCGAGCTCCGGACGTGGGGCGAGCGGACCGAGGTGGAAGACCATGCGCGCTTCCACATCTCCCACGTTACGGAACCGGTGACGTACATACGGAGGGATCAGCAGGCCCTGATCGGGCCGCATGGCATGCGGTTCCCCGTCCAGGTCCACCTCCAGGAGACCGTTCACGACGTACACGAACTCCTCCGAGTACGGGTGGTAGTGCTCGCCGATGCGGTCGCCGGGCTGCACGATGGCCAGCCCCATGAAGCCGCTGGTGGCACCCACCGCGGTCGGCGTGAGCATGGCGCGCAGGTCGCCTCCGCGCCTGCGGTTGGGCTGGGTCTCACTGAGGTCCACGATGCGTGGCCGGTGCGTGGTCATGACTGCTTTCCTCCTGGCGCAGTGCGCGTGGTGTTGACGGGTTGAGCGAGAACCCCCCAGGGTGCTGACGCGCGGTTCAGGAATCCGCGGCCCGCCGATCGGTGATCAGGGTCATTTCGGACTTCTTGAGGAAGCGCGAGATCTCCTGGTCGTTGGTCGGCGCGGCGTTGACGCCGCCGTCGAGGAGCCGTCCGAGCCTGGCCACCTTGGCGGGGTCGTCGATGCCCAGTGCCTGAGCGGGCTGCGCGTCCAGCGGGCCGACCATTTCGAGGAGCCGCACGACGATGTCGTCGCGCTGGAAGATGGTGCTGCTGTCGATCGGGCTGTTCCGGTCCTCGGCCGCCTCCTCGTCGTTACCGGCGAGCAGCCGGGCGAGCGCCATCCCACACCCCTCCTTGGCCTGGTAGAACAGCGCGTACCGGCGGATGTCCGCGGCGTTGTGCCGGCCGGCGGTGACGTGGTGGACCGTGGGCAGAGCTGCCCGGGTGAAGAACACCCGGGCGGAGTTCTCGTCGCTGAGGTCCCGGTCCTGCTCCAGGTACGGGTTGATGGCCTCCTCGACGGCCCTGACCTCGGGCTGACGGGACACATGGCGCAGCGCCGCAAGGAGGTCCCCCTCGACCTCGACGGCGCGGACGACCCGGTTTCCGTGCATGAAGAGCGAGGTACGGCGCAACCGCGTGTGCTCGTCGACCCGGGCCCTCGGGGACCCGTAGTCGGCGAGGATCTTCGCGACGACGTCCTCACTGCCGGGCTTCACGGTGAAGGTGAGGGCGTGGCGGACCACGCCGTCGCCCAGCCGGGGGGCGGACTGCAGGTTGCCCTTGGCGGCATCGGGGCTGCTCTCGAAGGCGCTCCCGGTCTCCCGCAGCACGGAGAAGCGCAGCGACCGGGTGTCGCGTACGCAACTGTGCAGGGGCTGGACCGTCTGGACGTGCTCCTCGCTGTTGACCCAGGCGAGGAAGGGCGGTGCGCTCTCCCATTCGCTGGTGATGAGCCATTGCGAGGGGTTCTCGATCGACTGGCACAGCTGGTCGCTGATGTGCCCGGGTACGGATGCCACCTGATTGCGCAGGTGCTCGTACGCCTCAAGGAATTGGTTCTGGGCTCCGTCGTGCAGATCCAGCAGCAGAACGACCCGCAGCCTGGAGCCGTCGAAGGCGGACTGCGAGATCCGTTCCGAAAGGGTGGTCATGTGTCGTTCTCCTTCGAGACGGCGTGGCGTCCACGTGAATGGCACGCCGTCGGTTGTCGAATGGAATCGGAGCGGGGAATCTCCCGGCGGATGAGTACCGTCCGCCCCCGCGCCGCGGGATGCGTCTCCGTGACCGATCGTGAAACGCTGGTCCGGCCGACGCGAGATTTATGAACCGTTCAGGTGAGCAGCCGTCCGGGGACCGTCCGAACGGCTCCCGCAGGGGCATGAACAATGCATCTGTACGGCGTCGGAGCTGGAGCAACTGATGAACGAGAACGTCGACCTCCGTGTACCCGTCCTCATCGTGGGCGGCTCCCTGGTGGGTCTGTCCGCATCACTTTTCCTCGGCCGGCTCGGCATCGAGCATCTGCTGGTCGAGAAGCACGCGGCCACCTCCACACACCCGCGTGGCCGCGGCAACAACGTACGAACAATGGAGGTGTTCCGCACGGCGGGAGCCGAACAGCGGATCCGGGAGGCCGCTTCGGTGCTCGCGGAAAATCACGGGATTCTGCAGGCGGGGTCGCTGACCGGCGACGACCAGGAGTGGCTGTTCAAGGAGATCGACCCGGGCGGCGGACTGGCGCGGTTCAGCCCGAGCGGCTGGTGCCTGTGCAGTCAGAACGATCTGGAGCCGGTGCTGCTGGCGCAGGCCCGTGAGCAGGGCGGCGACATCCGGTTCTCCACCGAAATGATGACGTTCGACCCGAATGGCTCAGGGGTGGACGCCGCACTGAAGAACCGGGAGACCGGTGAGCACATCAGCGTCCGTGCGGACTACCTGATCGCGGCCGACGGTCCGCGCAGCCCCATCCGGGAGCAGCTGCGGATCGGTCAGTCGGGACCCGGCGACCTGTTCCACAACGTGAGCATCACCTTCCGCTCGCGGAAGCTCGCCGACGTGCTGGGCGACCGGCGTTTCATCGTGTGCTACCTGACCAACCCCGCGGCGGACGGTGCTCTGTTGCCGGTGGACAACAAGAAGGAGTGGGTGTTCCACGCGCCGTGGCAGCCCGAACGGGGCGAGACGCTGGAGGATTTCACCGACGAGCGGTGCGCGGAGCACATCCGCCGGGCGACCGGTGCACCGGACATCGACGTGGAGATCACCGGGAAGGCCCCGTGGCACGCCGCGGAGCGGGTCGCCGACCGGTACGGCCGGGACAGAGTCTTCCTCGCCGGGGACTCCGCCCATGAGATGTCGCCGACCGGGGCGTTCGGCTCCAACACCGGTATCCAGGACGCGCACAACCTGGCCTGGAAGCTCGCCGCCGTGCTGCGCGGCGAGGCCGGTCCGGGGCTGCTGGACACGTACGAGGCGGAGCGGCTGCCCGTGGCGCGGGCAACGAGCGAGCGGGCCTCGTCCCGTTCCGCGGAGCACAGCCACCCCGGGTATGCCCCGGCTCCCGGTGTGGGCGGCGGGAAGAAGGGCGGCCTGCTGCCGGTGGCGCTGGGGTACCGCTATGTCCGTGGCGCCGTGGTGGGTGTCGACGCCGAACAGCCGGTGGTGCCGCAAGGGCTGCGGCTGAACGGTGACCCCGGCTCCCGGGCACCACATCTGTGGGTCCGTCAGGCAGGCGAGCGCAAGTCGACACTGGACCTGTACGAGCGGTCGTTCGTGTTGCTGAGCGACGGCGCGGATGTGGCGTGGCGCCGGGCGGCCGCGCGCGTGGCCGCGCGGCTTTCGGTGCGGCTCGACGCGTTCGCCATCGGCGCCGGCTCCGACCTGGAGCCGGAGAACGGGGCGGACTGGGCACAGGCGCACGGTACGAGCGCCGAGGGTGCGGTGCTGGTGCGCCCCGACGCCTTCGTGGCCTGGCGGTCGGAAGGTTCCGTCACCGACCCGGAGGCGACGTTGTACGAGGTGCTGTCCTCCCTGCTCAGCCGGGGCTGACGCCGCCGGCCAACGGTTCATCGATGTCTCGGTCCATGCCGAACGACCGCAGCGCCGCAAGGAACTCTGCCGGCCGGGCGGTGTGGACGAGATGTCCGGCATCAATGGTGACCAGGCGGCAGTCGGGGATCTGCTGGGCCATCCAGGCAAGTTGGTCCTGCGCGAGGTGGCTGTCGGGACCCCCGCCAATGATGAGGGTCGGGGCAGTGATCTCGCCGAAGCGCTCGCGGGCCGCCGGGTCAGGGTCGTTCAACTGGGCATCGATCGACGGGATGACCGGCCAGTCGAAGTCGAGTTCCGTGTCGGGGCGTTGGGCGGGCGGGCGCGGCGGATCGAGCGGGATGAGCGGCGGGGCCTCCTCGATGACGAGCCTGCCGATCAGCGCCGGCTCCTGTTCGGCGAGCAGGAACGCGGCGACGCCGCCCATCGAGTGTGCGACGACGGTGGCGCCGGACAGATTGCGGGCCTCCAGGAAGGCGTGCAGGTCGTCGCGGAACAGCTCGAAGGAGTAGCGGCCGGTCCAGTCGCTGAGGCCGTGGCCGCGGAAGTCGAGTGCGTACACCCGGTGGTCGGCGGCGAGTTGTGCCGCGATCTCCGTCCAGGTGCGGCTGGACTCGCTCCGCCCGTGGACAAGGACGACGGGCGGAGCGGACGGCTCGCCCCACACCCGGTAGGCGAGGCGAATGCCTCCGGCCTGGACGCTGCGCACCTCGGGGTCGAGGAAGGCGCTGACGGTGCGGACGAAGGCGCCCGGGTCGTCGATCCACGGGTAGTGCCCGGCGCCGCGCTGCACGGCGAACTCCGCGTTCGGGAACAGCGCGGCCAGTTCGGCGGCGCGGTCCGGGGTGGGTCCTGCGTCGTACTCCCCCGCGAGGACGAGCACGGGCGCCGTGACGCCCCGCAGGGCGGCGACAGTGCCGGCCGGGTCGAACGCACCGTCCTGGTAATAGGCCTTAGCTGCCTCGGAGTTGGCCTGCTCGGGGGCTGCGGCGGCGTGCGCCCGCGCGGCGGCGTCCCATCGTCCGTACGTGAACGGCTCGATGGCGGACCACGCGTCACCGAGGAAACGCCGCCCCGCCCATATGGACTCCAGCGCGTCCCGGCCCTCGGCGAACCACGGTTCGTCACGGCGCAGTTCGGAGGCGTCGCGCCAGTCCTCGTCGGTGACGGTGATTCCGGCGGTGCGGGTGCCGGGGGTGACGAGGGTGAGCGTGCGCAGCCGCTCCGGGTGCCGGGCGGCGTAGAGCGCGGCCAGGTTGGCGGACGCGGAGTGGGCGAGGAGATCGATGCGTTCGTGGCCCAAGTGGGCGCGCAGTGCCTCCACGTCGTCGACGAGCCGGTCGCAGCGGTACGTCGATGGGTCGTCCGGCGCGGCGGAGTTCCCGGTACCGCGAAGATCGAGCAGCACCAGTTGGCGGTGGGCGGCAAGTCCGCCCAAATCGCCGAGGCAGGAGCTGGCCCGCATCGGCCCGCCGGGCACACAGATCAGCGGCTCGCCCTCCCCCAGCAGGTGGTAGGCGATCCCGGTCCCGTCGTATGCGTGGAAGGTCGGCATGTACGCCATCCAAACAGGACCCATGCCGTGATGCAGCTGTGTTCGGTATGAGCGTATCCACGATGCAGGACGGCTCCCGGTGGGAAGCCCGGCCGGTGCCGCGGTCCGCCACGAGGCGGCGTCACCGGTCCGCGCACCGCCCGCCCAGTCCACCGAAAATCCACCATGTTCACCGAAATCGGACACCCCTCTTGCCATGCTGCGGGACATCCTGAATTACTGCTCCCGTAACGATCGACCGAATGATCGGTCGTCCGCTCGGGAAGAAGGAGATCCGGATGACGGCCCTGCTGGACGCGGCGGAGCGGCTCGGCCACCCGGAGCTGCAGGCGCTGCAGCTGGAGCGGCTGCGCGCCACGCTGCAGCACGCGTACGATCATGTCGGCTTCTACCGAGCGGCGTTCGACAAGGCGGGGCTGCGCCCGGACGACTGCCGTTCGCTCGCCGACCTGGCCCGGTTCCCGTTCACGACGAAGGCGGATCTGCGGGACAACTACCCCTTCGGCATGTTCGCCGTGCCGGAGGACCAGGTGCGGCGCATCCATGCGTCCAGCGGGACGACGGGCCGCCCCACCGTGGTCGGCTACACGCAGCGGGACCTGGACATCTGGGCGGACGTGGTCGCCCGCTCGATCCGGGCCGCGGGTGGCCGTCCCGGGCAGAAGGTCCACGTGGCGTACGGGTATGGTCTGTTCACCGGCGGTCTCGGCGCGCACTACGGGGCGGAACGGCTCGGCTGTACGGTCATCCCGGCATCCGGTGGCATGACGTCGCGCCAGGTGCAGCTGATCCAGGACTTCCGGCCCGCGATCATCATGATCACACCCTCGTACATGCTGACGCTGCTCGACGAGTTCGAGCGCCAGGGTGTCGATCCGCGCACCACCTCGCTGAAGGTCGGCATCTTCGGCGCCGAGCCGTGGACACAGGAGATGCGCCGGGAGATCGAGGAGCGGTTCGCGATCGACGCGGTCGACATCTACGGGCTGTCGGAGGTGATCGGCCCAGGGGTCGCCCAGGAGTGCGTGGAGACGAAGGACGGGCTGCACATCTGGGAGGACCACTTCTATCCGGAGGTCGTCGACCCGTTCACCGGTGAGGTGCTGCCGGAGGGCGAGGAGGGCGAGCTGGTCTTCACGTCGCTGACCAAGGAGGCCATGCCGGTGATCCGGTACCGGACCCGGGATCTGACCCGGTTGCTGCCCGGCACGGCCCGGGTCTTCCGGCGGATGGAGAAGGTCACCGGGCGGAGCGACGATCTGGTGATCCTGCGCGGAGTGAACCTCTTCCCGACCCAGATCGAGGAGATCGTGCTGCGTACGCCAGGGGTGGCACCGCACTTCCAGCTGCGGCTGACCCGCGAGGGCCGTCTCGACGCGCTGACGGTACGGGCGGAGGCACGGGCGGAGTCGACACCGGACCAGCGGGCACATGCTGCGCGGGCGATCGCGACGGCGGTCAAGGACGGCATCGGGGTGTCGGTCGGGGTCGAGATCGTCGATCCCGAGACGCTGGAGCGGTCGGTCGGCAAATTCAAGCGGATCGTGGACGACCGCGGCGAGCGCTGAGAGCCTGTCGAGTGACCTTCGATCGGAAAGCGGACGCGGTCTGGTGCGTACGATTCCAAGGCGCCGGAAGGCCCTCGGATGGAGTCTCCCCTGCTCGAACGAAGCTGAGAGCTTGGGGAAGGAGCTACTAGGGCATTTCGGCAACGCGGGAAGCGTGCGTGCCAGGGCGTGGCCGCCCGATCAGAGGTCACCCGACAGGCTCTGAGACGCCGGGACAGCGGTGCCCACTCCTGCCGTGTGTTCCCGGGGAGCCGGGCCGTCGCGCCGAGTCGTCCGACGCCCCGCCGGACCGGTCACCGTCTCTCGCGGAGGCCAGGAACACCGCGGTGTTCCTGGCCTCCGCTCAGGACGCCGCCCTGGCGGGGTCCGTGATCGACATCGGCTGCGGCGCGATCACCGATGAGGACCCTTCTTTCGGATCAGCCCGGCATGATCCGAGAGAAAGGCCCCCAGGGGTCACGGCTGCGCGAACCGGTCCCTGAGCTCACGCTTGAGAATCTTTCCGCTCGCGTTGCGGGGGAGCTCGTCCACGAAGAGGACCTTCTTCGGGGCCTTGAAGTGCGCGAGCCGTTCCCGTACATGGTCGAGAAGCTGCTGCTCGGTGGCGTCCTCCCGCAGCACGACGACGGCGGTGACGGCCTCGATCCAGCGTTCGTCGGGCAGCCCCACGACGGCTGTCTCGGCGACGGCGGGGTGAGTGTAGAGGGCGTCCTCGACCTGGCGGGAGGCGACCAGGACACCGCCGGAGTTGATGACGTCCTTCACCCGGTCGACGACCGTGAAGAAGCCCTGCGGGTCACGGACGGCGAGGTCGCCGGAGTGGAACCAGCCGTCGCGGAACGCCTCGGCAGTCTCCTCGGGCTTGTTCCAGTAACCCTCGCACAGCTGCGGTGACCGGTAGACGACTTCGCCCGCCGTGCCGTCGGGGACCTCCTTGCCGTGCTCGTCGACAACCCGTGCTTCGACAAAGAGCACCGGCCGGCCGCAGGAGTCCATCCGGCCGTCGTGCTCCTCGGGCCCGAGAACGGTGGCGAGCGGGCCGATCTCGCTCTGTCCGAAGCAGTTGTAGAAGGCCAGCGCGGGCAACCGCTCGCGGAGCCGTTCCAGCACCGGGACCGGCATGATCGACGCGCCGTAGTACGCCTTGCGCAGCCCACCGAGCTCGCGTGCCGCGAACTCCGGGTGGTTGGCGAGCCCGATCCAGACGGTGGGCGGGGCGAACAGGGTGTCCGCCTGCCCGGCCTCGACGAGGTCGAAGATCCGGCCCGCTTCGGGTGCGTCGAGGATGGTGTTCTCCGCCCCGACCGCGAGGTAGGGCAGCAGGAACACATGCATCTGCGCGGAGTGGTAGAGCGGCAGCGAGTGGGCGGGCCGGTCGGTGGGGCGCAGGTCGAGGGCGGTGATCGCACTGACGTATTCGTGGACGAGGGCGCCGTGCGTCATCATCGCGCCCTTGGGGAGCGCGGTGGTACCCGAGGTGTACAGCAGTTGCACGAGGTCACCGGCGGCGGGTTCGCGCTCGGGGGTGAAGGGGCGCGGGGTGGCGAGCGCGCCGAGCAGGGAGTCCGGTGCGTCGCGCAGCGGCCGTACGGCGAATCCGGCCGGGATGCGGTCGCTGAGTGCCGGGTCGGTGAGGACGAGGGCGCTGCCCGACTGCTGCAGGATGTATATCAGGTCGTCGCCGGTGAGGTTCTGGTTGACCGGCACGTGGACCAGCCCGGCGCGGGCGCAGGCGAGGTACGCGATCAGGTACGCGTCGGAGTTGTGCGCGTAGGAGGCGACCCGGTCGCCGGGGTGCAGGCCGTGGTCGGCGAGGAGGACGGCCGCCGCGGTGCTGACCGCCGTGTCCAGCGTCCGATAGGTCCAGGACCGGTCGGCGTACCGCACGGCGGTGCGCTCGGGGGTGCGCCGTGCGCTGCGGGTCACGACGCCGTCGACTGTGGAGCTGCGTACACCTGTCATGGCGTGATCCTGGGCGGCCGGGACCGGGCGGTCAAGGGTTCTGTTACTGCCGAGTTGTTGACAGGGCTACGGGCGTGCTGGCTGAGTTGCGCGTGGTGTCTCGGGACATCCGAGCAACCGCCTTTCTCACCCGCACAGTTGGGAGGACCCTTGCCCCTCCGAAACCGTCTGAGACTTCTCGCGGTGTCCGGTCTCGCACTGTTCACCGTGTCGGCGTCCCTGCCTCCGGCAGTGGCCGACGCCTCGCACACCCGGCATCCGTCGGGCGGCGGTCTGTCCGCCGTGATCCGCTACACCGAGTACGGCATCCCGCACATCGTGGCGAAGGACTACGCGGATCTCGGGTTCGGCAACGGCTGGGCCCAGGCCGCCGACCAGGTATGCACGCTCGCCGACGGCTTCGTGACGCTGCGCGGCGAACGGTCGCGGTACTTCGGTCCGGACGCGGTTCCGGACGGTTCGCTGTCCTCCGCGACGAACAATCTCTCCAGCGATCTCTACTTCCGTGGGGTCCAGGACAGCGGCACCGTGGAGAAGCTGCTGACAGTGCCCGCCCCGGCGGGTCAGAGCCATGTCGTGAAGGAACTGGAGCGCGGCTGGGCGGCCGGCTACAACGCCTGGCTGAAGCAGAACCGGATCAGCGATCCGGCCTGCCGGGGAGCCGACTGGGTACGGTCGGTGACCATGCTGGATGTCGCGACCCGCGCCTTCGCGCTGTCCGTGCTGGGCGGTCAGGGCCGCGGGATCGACGGCATCACGGCGGCGCAGCCGCCCACGGGCGCACCGGCGTCGCCCGGTGTTCCACCGGGTGAGGCAGCGAAGGCGGCGCAGCGGCTGCTGTCCACGCAGAACGCCGACATGGGATCCAACGCGGTCGCGTTCCGGGGCAGTACGACGGCGAACGGGCGAGGGCTGCTGCTCGGCAATCCGCACTACCCGTGGCAGGGCGGGCGGCGGTTCTGGCAGTCACAGCAGACCATCCCCGGGGAGCTGAACGTGGCGGGCGGTTCGCTGATCGGCTCGGCGACCGTGTCGATCGGGCACAACGCGAACATCGCCTGGAGCCACACCGTCGCCACGGGTGTCACCCTCAATCTGCATCAGCTGACCCTCGATCCGGCCGATCCGACCGCGTATCTGGTGGACGGCAGGCCGGAGCGAATGGTGAAGCGCACGGTCTCGGTCGCGGTGAAGGGCGGCGCCGCGGTGACCCGGACCCAGTGGTGGACCCGGTACGGTCCGGTCGTCACCTCCCTCGGTGCCGGGCTGCCGCTGCCCTGGACGGCGACGACCGCGTATGCGCTGAACGACCCGAACGCCACGAACCTGCGGTCCTCGGACACGGGTCTCGGGTTCAGCAAGGCACGCAGCACCGCAGACATCCAGGCCGCGTTGCGTCGTACCCAGGGGCTGCCGTGGGTGAACACCGTCGCCGCCGATTCCGCGGGCCATTCGTTCTTCTCGCAGTCGCAGGTGCTGCCGCGGATCACGGACGATCTCGCGCAGCGGTGCTCCACCCCGCTGGGCAGAGCAACGTATCCGTCGTCGGGGCTCGCGGTGCTGGACGGTTCGAGGAGCGACTGCGCGCTCGGTTCGGACCCGGACGCGGTGCAGCCCGGCATCTTCGGGCCGGGCCGGATGCCGACCGTCAAGGATGCTCCGTACGTCGAGAACTCCAACGACAGCGCCTGGCTGACCAACGCCGAGGCACCGCTGACCGGCTACGAACGGGTCTTCGGCACCATCGGCACACCTCGCTCAATGCGGACCCGCGGCGCGATCGAGGATGTGTCGGCGATGGCGGCGAAGGGCCGGCTGACAGTCGGCGACCTGCAGGAACAGCAGTACGCGAACCACGCCCCTGCCGGTGACCGGGCGGTGGCCGACCTGGCGCGCGCCTGTGCGGCGCTGCCCGACGGAACCGCGGCCGGCAGCGACGGCAGGGCGGTCGATGTGTCGGCGGCGTGCGACGTGCTTGCACGCTGGGACCGGAAGTTCGACACCGGCAGCCGGGGCGCACTGCTCTTCGACCGGTTCTGGCGCAGGGCCACCGCCGTGCCGGCGGCCGAGCTGTGGAAGGTGCCCTTCTCCCCCACCGACCCGGTCGGTACCCCGCATACGCTGAACACCGCGGCGCCGCGCGTCACCGCGGCGCTCGCCGACGCGGTGGCCGAACTGCGGGCGGCCGGGATCGCTCCGGACGCGCCGCTGGGCGCGAACCAGGTGGTCGTGCGGAACGGGAAGCGCATCCCGGTCGGCGGTGGTACGGAGTCCCTCGGCGTCTGGAACAAGACCGAACCGGTGTGGGACGCCGCGGGCGGCGGGTACACGGAGGTCTCGGCCGGCTCCAGCTACATCCAGGCGGTCGGCTGGGACGGCTCCTCGTGCCCGGTGGCCCGCACCCTGCTCACGTACTCCCAGTCCTCGAACCCGAACTCACCGCGCTACAGCGACCAGACCGAGCTCTTCTCGGGTGAGCGCTGGGTGACATCCCGGTTCTGCGAGAAGGACATCGCGCGCTCGCCGGCGCTGCGGGTGGTGCGGGTGCGCGAGCACCGCTAGGTGCCCCTCCCGGCAAGCTTTGCCCCGGAGGCACATCGGCCCCTGACCGTTTCCGGGCGGTCAGGGGCCCATCGCTGCCGACGGTCAGGGGCCGAATTGCGTGCGGTCAGGGGCTGACCGCAAGGACGACGAACGCGGCGAAGATCGCCAGGTGGACGCCGCCCTGGAGCAACGTGGCCCGTCCCGGTACGACGGTCAGCGCGCCGACCACCACAGTCAGCGCGAGCAGCACCATATGGGTGGCGCCGAGGCCGAGATGGAGCGGTCCGGGCAGCCAGATGGAGGCCAGGGCGATGGCCGGGATGGTCAGCCCGATGCTGGCCATGGCCGACCCGAGGGCGAGGTTGAGGCTGGTCTGCACGCGTTCGCGGTGGGCGGCCCGGACCGCGGCGAGGGTCTCGGGCAGCAGCACCAGCAGGGCGATGACGACACCGACGACCGCCTGCGGCAGCCCGGCGGCCTCCACGCCGGACTCGATCGTCGGCGAGACGGACTTGGCGTCGCCGACGACGGCGACCAGCGCGATCAGCAGCATGGCGACGCTGAGCGCGGTGGCGCCCCGGCCGGGCAGCGCCACGTGCTGCTCTTCCTCCTTGAGCCGGCCGTCCTGGGTGAGCGGCAGGAAGTACTCGCGGTGCCGGACGGTCTGTACGGCGACGAACAGCCCGTACAGGGAGAGGGACGCGACGGCGGCGAAGGTGAGCTGTGCGGTGGAGAACTCGGGGCCCGGTCTGCCGATCGTGAAGGTCGGCAGCACCAGACTGAGGGTGGCGAGGGTCGCGACGGTGGCGAGGGCGGCGCCGGAACCTTCGGCGTTGAAGACGGCGACGCGGGAACGGACCGCGCCCACCAGCAGGGACAGTCCGACGATGCCGTTGCAGGTGATCATCACGGCGGCGAAGACGGTGTCGCGGGCGAGCGCGGACGTCTTGGGGCCGCCGTCCACCATCAGGGTGACGATCAGGGCCACCTCGATGACGGTCACGGCGACGGCCAGGACGAGCGAGCCGAACGGTTCGCCGACCCGGTGGGCGATCACCTCGGCATGGTGGACTGCGGCGAGCACGGCGCCCGCGAGACAGAGCGCGACGACGCCGACGGCGAAGGCCGGCAGCACCCGCCCCCAGCTGAACACCAGCGCTACCGCCGCGACGATCGGCACGACCACGGTCCACTGGGTAGCCAGGGACCGGACCGTCGCGCTCGTGTTCATGAGCCACACGCTGCCAGAGGTGGCCGGGGCGCGCTCGGCGGACGGTGCGGGGCCGCCGACGTTCAGAGGGCCCTGTGGTGCCCCTCCCAGTACGGGTCGCGCAGTCGCCGCTTGTACAGCTTGCCGTTGGGGTCGCGCGGCATCGTGTCGATGAAGTCGACGCTCTTGGGGCGTTTGTATCCGGCCAGCCGCTCGGCGCAATGGGTGAGGATCTCGGCGGCCAACCCGTCGCCCGGGGGGTGTCCGTCTGCCGGTTCGACGACCGCCTTGACCTCCTCGCCCCAGTCGGCGTGCGGGATGCCGAAGACGGCGGCATCGGCGACCGCGGGGTGGCTGAGGAGCGCGGCCTCGATCTCGGCGGGGTAGATGTTCACTCCTCCCGAGATGATCATGTCGATCTTGCGGTCGCGGAGGAAGAGATAGCCGTCCTCGTCGAGGACGCCCAGATCGCCAACGGTGAAGAAGTCCCCGATGCGGTTCTTCTCCGTCTTGGTCCGGTCCTTGTGGTAGCTGAAGCCGCCGGTGCTCATCTTCATGTAGACGGTGCCGAGCCCGCCGGGCGGGAGGCGGTTGCCGTCGTCGTCGAAGACGGCGAGTTCACTGATCGGCCAGGCCTTCCCGACCGTGCCGGGCTTCTTCAGCCAGTCCTCGGCGGTGGCGAACGCGCCGCCGCCCTCGCTGGCCGCGTAGTACTCCTCGACGCACCGGCCCCACCAGTCGATCATGGCGCGTTTGACGTGGTCGGGGCAGGGGGCCGCGCCATGGATGGCATGCCGCATCGAGGTGACGTCGTACCGCTCCTTCACCTCGTCGGGCAGGGCGAGGAGGCGGTGGAACTGGGTGGGGACCATGTGCGTGTGGGTGCAGCGGTGCGCGTCGATGACCCGCAGCATCGCCTGCGGCGCCCACTTGTCCATCAGGACGAGGCGGTGCCCGATGTGGAGGGCGGCGCCCGCGAACTGGAGCACGGCGGTGTGGTAGAGCGGCGAGCAGACCAGATGGACGTTGTCGTCGAACGGCTTGATGCCGAAGATGCCGAGGAACCCGCCGAGATGGCTCTCCTCGGGGAGCTTGCCGGAGAGCGGGCGGCGAATGCCGCGCGGGCGTCCTGTGGTGCCCGAGGTGTAGTTCATGACCCAGCCGAGGCTGCGGTCCTCGGGCGGTGCGTCGGACTGTTCCGCGAGCAGTTCCGCGTACGGGCGGAAGCCGTCGACCGCGCCGACGGCGTAGCGGTGGCTCACGGGCAGTTCCGCCTCGTCGGCGGCGGAGGTCGCTGCGTCGGTGAACCGCTCGTGCGCGATCAGTATCTTGGCGCCGGAGTCGGAGACGATCCAGGCGATCTCGGGGCCGACGAGGTGGTGGTTGACGGGGACGAGATAGAACCCGGCCTGGGAGGCGGCGAGGTACGCGGTGAAGAATTCGACGCCGTTGGGGAGGACCACGGCGAACGCGTCGCCCTGCCGGAGCCCGGCCGCGCGCAGCCCGTGGACGAGGCGGTTGGCCGCGGCGTGCAGCCGGCCCGCGGTCCAGGTCTCGCCGTCGGGGGCGACGAGGATCGTACGGTCGGGGTCGGCGATGGCCTGGGCCCAGAAGCCGTTGGGCGGCCGGTTCATGCGGCGCTCCGCCCGGCGATGCGGTTGATCCGGTCCACGGCGCGTTCGAAGCCGCGGGTCAGGTCGTCGAAGACGGCCTGCACGCTGCGTTCGGTGTTCATCCTTCCGACGATCTGGCCGACGGGGGTGCCCAGCAGTGCGCCGGTCTCGTACTTCTGGATACGGGAGACGGCGTCGGCGACCAGCAGTCCCTGGAGCGGCATGGGCAGGGGGCCGGGGCCGGACGGGTCGTCCCAGGCGTCGGTCCATTCGGTACGGAGCTGGCGTGCGGGTTTGCCGGTGAGGGCGCGCGAGCGGACGGTGTCGCCGGAGCCCGCGGCAAGGAGCTTGCGGGTCAGTGCGCGGGAGTGGAGGTCGGCCTCCTCGGTGGTCAGCCAGAGCGAGCCGAGCCAGACGCCCTGGGCGCCGAGGGCGAGTCCGGCGGCGATCTGCTGTCCGCTGCCGATGCCTCCGGCGGCGAGGACGGGGAGAGGTCCCACGGCGTCGACGACGTCGGGGACGAGGACCATGGAGGCGATCTCTCCGGTGTGACCGCCCGCTTCGTACCCCTGGGCGACGACGATGTCGATGCCCGCGTCGGCGTGGTGCCGGGCGTGTTTGGCGCTTCCGGCGAGGGCGGCCACGAGGACGTTCCGGTCGTGGGCACGTTGCACGACGTCCGCGGGGGGCGAGCCGAGGGCATTGGCGAGGAGCCTGATGGGGTAGTCGAAGGCGACGTCGAGCTGGTTGCGGGCAACCTCCTCCATCCACCCGGTGATGCGCCAGCCGGATGTCTCGCCCTCGGCAAGTTCGGGGACGCCGTACTTGGCGAGGGTGTCCTGGACGAACTGGCGGTGTCCGGCCGGGATCATCGCCTCCACATCGGCCTCCGTCACCCCTTCCACCTTCTTCGCGGGCATGACGACGTCGAGGCCGTACGGCTTGCCGTCGGTGTGTTCCTGCATCCAGTCGAGGTCACGTGCCAGGTCGTCGGGGGCCGTGTAGCGGACCGCGCCGAGTACGCCGAATCCGCCGGCCCGGGTGATCGCCGCGGCCACCGCCGGGAAGGGCGTGAAGCCGAAGATGGCGTGCTCCACTCCCAGTTTCTTGCTCAGCTCCGTCTCCATGGGCGGCAGGATGCCGCAGTCGGACATCCGAAGGAAGAGATTTTCTGATGCAGTGTCAGATTCTTTGTGGCGCAGGGGGCCTCCGGGACGACAGGGGTGACAGTAATCTCTGCGGCGGCAGGAAGTTTCATCGTAGGACTGAATGACGAAAGTTACTTTCAACCGGTAGGAAGGGGTTCCGGATGACCGAGGACGCGACCGGCAGAGGGATCAGTCGACGCAGGCTGAGCGGTGGGATGCTCGCACTGGGCGGAGCACTCGCCCTGGCACCGATTCCCTTCGCGGAGACGGCGTCGGCCATGGAATCGGGGGCGGGAACGTCGGGGACGTCGGGAGCAAGCGCCGTGGACGCTTCGGACGCGGCTGCCGACGGGCGGCCGACGTTGCGGCGCGGTTCCGCCGCCCGCGCCGGACTGTTGCAGGGACCGCTGGACCAACTGGTCGCAGAGGCGGAACGGTTCCTCTCCGCATCCCCCAAACACCCGTGGTACGCGGGCGCGGTGCTGCTCGCCGGGCGCGGTGGAACGGTGGCGCTGCACCGGCCGATCGGCAAGGCGGTGCGGTACGCGGCCTACGACAAAAAGACCGACACCGGGGTGGAGTTCCCGGCGGACCAGCAGATCGCGATGGCCGAAGACACGGTCTTCGACCTGGCGTCGGTGTCGAAGCTGTTCACTTCGATCCTGGCCGTGCAGCAGATCGAGCGCGGGGCACTGGAACTGGAGGCGAAGGTCGCCTCGTATCTGCCCGACTTCGCGGGAGGCGGCAAGCAGGACGTCACGATCCGTCAGCTGCTCACGCACACCTCGGGATTCCGTGCCTGGATCCCGCTCTACAAGGAGCCGACCCGGGAGGGGAAGCTGCGGCTGCTGTGGAACGAGGTACCGGCCAATCCGCCTGGCACGGTGTATCTCTACTCCGACCTCAATCTCATCTCGCTGCAGCTGGTCCTGGAGAAGATCACCGGACGCACCCAGGATGTGCTGCTCCGCGAGGAGATCACTGCCCCGCTCGGGATGCACCGCACTCGTTACAACCCGCCCGCCGCCTGGAAGCCGAAGATCGCGGCCACCGAGGACGCCCGGCTGCCCTGGTCCGGCCTGGACCGCGGGCTGGTCTGGGGCGAGGTGCACGACGAAAACGCCTACAGCCTGGACGGGGTGGCGGGCCACGCCGGAGTGTTCTCCTGCGCCTGGGACCTCGCGGTCCTCGCCCGTACGCTGCTCAACGGCGGCGTCTACGGACGCGAGAGGATCCTCTCCGAGGAGTCGGTGGACCTCCTGTTCACCGACTTCAACACCGCGTTCCCCGGAGATGCTCACGGGCTCGGCTTCGAGCTCTACCAGCACTGGTACATGGGGGCGATGGCCACCCCGAGCACAGCGGGCCATACCGGCTTCACCGGGACGAGCCTGGTCCTCGATCCGACGACCGACTCGTTCCTGATCGTGCTCGGCAACTCCGTTCATCCGGTGCGCACATGGCGCTCCGGCAGTGCGCCCCGGGTCGCCACCGCGAACCAGATGGCGCGAGCGGTGGCGGTCTGCCCCGCCCGCGGCCGTACCGCCTGGTTCTCCGGCATGGCGAGCGCCGCCTCCGCCACGCTCGCGCTGCCCACGCTGCGTCCGGCGTCCTCGCGTGCCGCGCTGAGCTGCGCGGTGTGGTGGGACACCGAGCCGGGCTCCGACTTCCTCTTCCTGGAGGCCTCGTCGGACGCCGGGGCGACCTGGCAGCCGGTGCCCTTCACCACCGTACCGACGACGTCCGGACCCCACCGGCCGGATCCGGAACCGCATCCGGAGGGCTCCGTCTCCGGCTGGTCGGGCCGGGACTGGCACCGTCTCGACGCGGACCTGGCCGCCTGGCGGGGCACGGAGGTGCGGCTGCGGTGGCGGTACACCACCGATCAGCTGTACGTCGGGCGCGGGGCGTACGTGGACGGCATCCGGGTCGAGGACGACGGCCGGACCGTCTTCGACGACGGCAGGTCGGGCGACGCCGGGCGCATCGAGGCGAACGGGTGGACGGTGTCCGCGGACTGAGAACGGCTGCCGGCCGGTTCGGACCGGCCGGCAGCCGCTGGTTCGACGGGTTGGTTGCGCGTCAGGATGCCGGTACGAGCAGATGGACGGCGAGCGCTGTGATCAGCACGGAGGACGCCAGAGCGGTGACGAGCCGCCCCCGGCCGCCGGTGAGTACGCGACCGAGCAGCACTCCCCCGCCGGCCAGCAGCAACTGCCAGCCGGCGGACGCGGCGAAAACTGCGAGGACGAACACGAACTGTTCCAGTCGGTCCGGGGCGGCGGCGGTCGCCCGGCTGCCCAGCACCAGCGCCGTGAAGTAGACGACGGTGGTGGGGTTCAGCAGGGTCATCCCCGTCAGCCCCAGATAGGCGCGCGCGGGGCCGATCGGGGTCCGGTCGGACCCGGACACCGAATGCCGCTTGCGGTACTGGCCGATCGCAGTAGTGGCGCTCCGTAGCGCCAAAACGACGAGCACCAGGGCCGAGGCCCAGCGCAGCGGCAGAGCGACCGGCTCGATGACACGGGTGAGTGAAGAGCCTCCGACGACCGCGGTCAGCGCATAGAGGCCGTCGGCCGTCGCGACTCCGAGCGCGGCGGCGACGCCGGTTCCGAGGGAGGTCCGTGCGGTGAGAGCCACCAGATAGGTCGCGACCGCTCCGACCGGCATGGCAATGCCGAAGCCGGCCAGCAGCCCCGCGACCAGGGCGGCGCTCACGCGGGGAGGAGAATCGGCCTCCGGGGTCGGCCGGACTGCTGCTGGCCCCGCACCGGTCGAGTGGCAGGGGTCGTCGGCAGGGCGGCGGTGATCGAGTTCATGAGCAGATGGTGGGGCCGCGCGGGAGAGGGAGCAACACATTTTTTTCGGGCGTGCGGCCGCATCGACACGGGGGCTCCGGGCTGCGATCCCGTTGATGTGCGACCGCTACCGAGCCACTACGCTCCTCGGGCATGGAACCCGAGCGTGTGGCCGAGCTCCTGAGTCGGGCCGGACTCCTCGTGGACGCCAGGCTCGTGCGCGAGGCGGGCTGGAACGACGCAGGCCCCCAGGCGTTCCTCATGGTCCGCAAACCGGCGCATCCGTAGTCGTTGCCCGGCCCGTCCCCATGTCCAACGGGCGCCATGGGGACGGGCCCGCCCTCTCGGGGCCGGCGAAGAATCTCGGCACGGCACTACTGCCCGCCCAGTACCGCTGACTCAACCCGGCTGAGTGCGCTGATCGGCCGGCTCAGCGGACTCGGTCGTAGACGAGAGCCAGCGTGCCGTGTTCGCCCGCAGCCTGGCTGACGAGCGCCCACTGCCCCGCGGGCAAGCCGTCGTCGAAGAGGCGCGGCCCGCCGCCGAGGAAGACCGGAAAGATCGTGAGCGCCAGCCGGTCGACCTTGTCGGCCGCCAGCAGCGCCTTGATGACGCTCGCGCTGGAGAGCACGAGAATGTCGCCGCCTTCGGTCGCCTTGAGGTCGGCGACCACTTCGGCGGTCGGCTTGTCGACGATCGCGGTCCGCTCCCACGGCGCCTCGCCGAGGGTGGAGGAGAGGACCACCTTGTCGGTGTCGACGAGCCACTTCGCGAAGCTCTCGTCGCGCGGGTCGGCACCCTCCATGCCGATGACGGTGGGCCAGAAACCGAGAAACCCCTCGGCGTTGATCCGCCCGAGCAGGACCGTCGTCGCCGGCTCCCAGAGGCTGGTCAGGTGGTCGCGGGCGACGTCGGTGTGTGCGTACGGCATCACCCAGCCCATGTCCTCAGGGTTGCCCGGCGCGGCGTAATGGCCGTCGAGGGAGAGGTTCATGTTGGTGACGACCCTGCGGCCGCCGGTCTGCTCTGTCACTTCGTGCTCCTTGTGTCGGTGTCGTGCTCGGTGTCGTCGGTGCTGTGGGAATCTGCGGCGAGCGTCGCCGCGAGCTTGTCGAGGCTCTGGCCGAAGCCGATCTCGATGCCTGCGATGAAGTCCGCGGAGTCGACTGTGCTGTCGGTGATCCGGAAGTCGACGTCGAGGTCTGTGCCGGTGTCGGTGGGCCGGAGGCCGAGGTCGACGTGGGCGGTGAAGGCGAGGCCGCCGTCGGGAAGCAGAGGGGAGAGCCGGTAGGCGAGGCGCTCACCGGGGCGTACATCCTCGACGACTCCCTTCGCGTGCCCGGCGACCAGGTCGGAGCCGTCGGCGTCCTCGGCGTCGCGGTACTCATGGACGATCCGCCCACCCGGTCGCGCCTCGAAGACGAGCTCGGAGACGCGGAGGCCGTCGGGCGTCCACCATCGGGCGAGCAGGGAGGCCTCGGTCAGATGGCGCCAGACCAGCTCGGGGCACCCCTTCAGCGACCGGAGGAACCTGAACGAGCGGCCGTCGGCCCACCCCGGCCCCTCCGCGGCGAGCCGCTCTGCGTGGAGGCTGAGCCCGTAGCGGTCGTAGGTCGCGCGTGGGCCACCGACCTGGTCCGCGGTGTCGGCGAGCCGGCTGAGCGCAGCCGCCAGTTCCCGCAGGGGAGCGGGCCGGAGCGCGTAGATGCGGCGCTGGCCGGTGCGCTGGGAGGTGACGACGCCGGCGCGCTCGAGGATCTGCAGGTGCTTGGTCGTCTGCGGCTGGCGCGCCTCGGCGAGCTGGGCGAGAACGCCGACCGAGCGGGGCCGCTCAGCCAACAGGCTCACGAGCCGCCAGCGGGCCGGGTCGGCCAGTGCGGTGAGTAGTGCATCCATGGGGATTAGTATTCTCGACAGAGAATATTCGTGTCAAGGAATACTTGATTACCAGTCGGGCCGCGTCGGTATCGGCCGGCTCGGCACTGCCTGCCGGTGCCCCCGACCGCGCCGCATAAGGTCTCCACGACCTGGAACGGCACGCCCAGCTGGGACACCGACGGCAACGTCATGACCATGAAGCCGAACGGCAACGGCAGTCCGGCGGCAGGAGCGTCGACGGCCTTCGGGTTCACCGTCATGGCGAACGGGAGCGCGGCGACGCCCTCCATCGGCGCCTGCACAGCTTCCTGACCACGTGTCACCACTTGCCGCAGGACGCGGCGATCTCCGGATCGTCGCGCCCTGCTCTGTCCGTTCCCGGCCGGCGCGGCTGCCCGGACCTCGCTGTTCCCCGCGGCCCGGCCCACCGATCGGCGCAAAACGGTTGTGGCTTGCGACACTTGCCATGACCGAATCCATTCAGAACGGCCTGCCAAACCACTCACGCAGTAGTCACTGGAGAGCCGGATGACAGGGAAACCGTCATGTCCGGTTCGGCGGGAGGCCGTGCGGAAAAGGACTCGCCCTTGGCGAGCACCTCGCCGCGCGGCCCACCCATCCGGCTGGCTGGTCCGAAACCGTCGGCTGGCCCGCGACTACGAACGGCTGACCGCGACCTCCGAGGCCATGATCAAGGTGGCAATGATCCGCTTGATGCTCGTCCGGCTCGCCGGGCAGTCCTTGCGGTGGAGCCATGAATCCCACCGCAAGACCGCACGAGCCAACACCGTCGAGGACCACATCGCAGCGTAATCAACCGGCCACCCGACAGGCTCTAAGATCATCACCGTGCCGGCGCAGTGCGGCGCCCGGCCGCCGAGCGGCCGGTCACAGGGAGGGGAATCGACGATGCGACTTCATGGCATCCGACGACGTGGTGTCCGGCTCACGCTCGCGGGGGCGCTGGCGGCGGTGTTGCTGCCGGCGACGGCGGCACAGGCCGAGACGGCGGCACCTCGTACGTACACGGTGTGGCAGTGGAACGTGGCGGGGAACACCATCCACGACGGCTCCACGACCGACGGCATGGTCGATCAGGCGGCCACCTCGATCGTGAACCGCGAGGCAGACTTCGCCGCGTTCAACGAGCTGTGCAAGGGGCAGTACAGCGCCCTGGTGAACAATCTGCGCGCCAAGGGCTGGCCGACGGACCCGCAGAACTTCGCCCGCTTCGAACCGAGCCGCCAGGCCGGCAACGCCTCGGTGTGTAACGGCGAGGCGTTCGGCAACGCGCTGTTCAGCAAGCAGCCGCTGGGCGCAGCGGACCGGTTCGCGCTGCCGGACGACGGCACAGCCGAGAAGCGCAACCTGCTGTGCGCGCCGCTGACCGACGGCGCTGCAACCCGGTTCTGCACGACGCACATCACCACGAGCCAGTCGTTCAACGTGGCCCAGCTGGAGTTCGTTCGGCAGAAGCTGGAGGACTACCACACCGCCGGCGAGACGGTCCTGATCGCGGGCGACTTCAACGCCCAGCCGCACTACGGCCGACTGAACTCGTACTACGCGCCGAGCCTCGACGTACCGAACAACGGCCACAACACCGGCGCGTACCGGGAGCTCGACGACAACGACCCGGCCAACTGCCTCGGATACGGGGAGTGGACGGCGGACGGCACCCCCGGGGCGGCGCCGCCGTGCGGGGGCAACGCGAAGATCGACCTCATCTTTGTCCGCGAAAGCGCGTTGGCCGGACCGTACAGCGAGGACTCGCTCGCCATCTCGACGACCTGCACGGGCGTCGCGGCCTGTTCAGATCACCGGATCGTCGTCGGCACGGTGACCGTCAAGTAGCAGCGGGCGATCCTGACTGTGGGACTGGGTCTCCGGGTGGGTGACATCGTCCGGGTGATGTTCCCCCCTGAAAACTCGGAGAGCCCTGAACTGCAACGAAGCCTGACTCAACTTGTCATGTGGGGCTCAGAGCCTGTGAACAATCTGATCGTTGGGCGGTGCGCCTCCTTGGTCGGAGAGATGGTCGACACCCTCGTCTCTGCCAAGAGGCCCGTTCTTCCATTAGGGCGCTGCGGCTCGACATCCCCCTGCACATCTACTTCCGGCGCGGCCGGGGTCCTCGCGGTGGACCCGGCTCCGGCCGGACCTGGGGGGAAGAGGCCACCTGAAGTTCCCCCTGATCTTGGACAGCGGTTGTTTACGCTGCGGGGGTGAAGTCGTGCTGCAGCCTGGCTCGGGTTTCGAGTGGGGTGAGGACCTCAGCGATTGTGTCCAGGGCGGCCTTGATGGCGAGGTGGTCGGCGCCGCTGATCGTGGTGTCCAGCAACTCGCTGTCGCTTAGAAGCCGAAGGAGTTGTGCGGTTCGGGGTCGATGCGGAGCATCCGGGCCAGCTGCCCGATCACGCCGTTGGAGTGCGGAGTGATATGACCTGCGTAGGTCAGGTCATGCGCCGACATGCCACCGAGGTAGAGCGAACTGAGTGCCGGGACCGTGATGGTCAGATCCGCCTCCTGGTCGGTGGCAACGCATGTCGCCGAGGTACCGCCTGCACGGAGAAGCCATGTCCGGTTGTTTGCCGGGCACATTCGGTCCCCTTCGATGGTGAACGCCAAGTCGCCGGGTGTGTCGTACGAACGTTGTGTTAGGGCGAGGGGAACGTCGAGAAGGCGGGCCCACAGGTTGTCCGACTGTCGGGTGATGCGCATCGCCCGTGGGTTCGTGAGCATCCACCGCAGGGGTTCGTCGCGCGGACGGCCGGGCGCCACGATGGTCTTGGTGAGGTCGAAGTCGATCAGCACGCTCCACAGGGCGCGATAGGCCACTGGGTTCGTCGTCTCCAAATCCTCAACTATGAGCGTTCCCGCGTTGCCCGCTGTCGAGGACCACGGCAGTCGGAAGTTGGCTATGCCGTCCACAGCGCCGTGCCGGTCGCGGTGGACGAGATACCGCAGCGGTCCGTTCGTGCCGTTCGCGGAGTCGGACAGCCCGTCCCAGCGTCCGGGCGCGGGGGTGAGCTCACCGACACGGTGGGCACGCACCTCCGCGTGCACCCTGGGCCAGAACTGCTTCGCCTGCGTGGCGTCGACCAGCTCCAGCGAACCCGGATCGGGCGCGGCTGCCGGAAGGAGTGCGGCTTCGTGACGGTCCAGCTCCCACCGCACACGGTAGGTCGCCGGCGAGAAGCCGAATCGGCCGTAGATGCTGCCTTCGCTCGCGCTGAGCATTGCCAACGGCTCGCCCCTGTCCAAGGCCGCCTCGAACATGGCCTGCATCATCCGCCGCAGGTAGCCGCGTCGGCGATGTGTAGCAATCACTGCGGTAGCAGTAACGCCGGCCATCTTGACCGTACCTCCACCAGGAACCGTGACATCGAAGGAGATGGTGGCCGATGCGCCGACGCACGCGCCGTCGGCGAATGCCGCAATCGGATGGAAGGACTCGTCCTTGGCGTCAGCTTCCGCCCACTCCTCAAGCTGCTCGGCGGTCGCCGGAGTGCGCTGCGGGGGCCATGGCTCCGGACCACCGTGCCACGCGGCATCAGCAGGCTCCCAGTGCGGCAACCCGTTCGCAAAGGGCAAGGCCCGGTAGTACGCGTTCATCTCATCTCGCCGTGGCGGGCGCACCTGGGTGACCATGCCGAGCATTGCATCCACCACCGTTGCCAGCACGCAACCGATTATTTTCGGCCCCGGTACTGGTGAGCTCGCGTATCCAACTGTCGCCAGTTGACTCACCTGGCTCCGGAGTCGCTACTGAGCGTGACGCTCCTGGCGAGGGTCTGGGTGTCAGGGGCATCCGGTTGGATAAGCACGTGACTGTCTATGACGTAGCTCGCCAGCTCCCCTCCATCGCCGACCTGCGGAACCTGTGCCGCTCACTGGCGATGCTCGATGCGATCCTGAGCCCGGACTGGGAAAGCCGGTACTACTCCTTCAACGCAGGTTGGGCCGAGGGCGAGGAGATGGCGTCGATGCGCAACGGGTCGGGGGACGAGTACTCCATCGTGTTCTCGGCGGCCGGGGCCTATGTCCGCGGCTTTGGCCACGAATCACTGATGAGCCCCTATGGCAACGATGGCGAGCCCTGGCCGGGAGTGATCGACGATGTCCCGGAGGTCTTCCGACCCTTTGTCGAGGAGCCGGCGTTTACCGACGAGGACGACGTGCCCGTTGTGACGGCTTGCTTGTGGCGGGGGGCGACGGACAATCGGTGGCAGCACGGCGTGATCGACTTCCCTGCCGGTCGCGCCGATCCTGACGGGGCAACGGCCCTGTTCGAGCTCCTGGTCGACCGTTCGCCGGAAGCGTTCCAGCGCTTCGCCGAGGACTACTACGAGGTTCCCGTGGACCCGGGAGCGGTGCGCGACGTGTATGCCTTGCGACCGCTGAGCCAGAAACTCGTGTCATCACTGAACGCGGAGGTCACCCTCGCAGACCTGGCCAAGGACATCACAGAGATCAACTACCCGCAGCCGGACCGAGACGCGATCTGAGCTTCAACTGTCGCTGACCCGTTGGGGAGTCCAGCCGGACGGTGACCGTAGGTGGTCGCCTGCAGCATATCGACTCCACGTCCCGCCGGTCTCCTTGAGGAGGCGGCTGGTGGTCTTGTCGTGGCAGCCGAGAGCGTCCGCGACGACGGGGGCGGGCAGCTCAAGGAGTTGCTGTCGGATGGCGGCGCCGCGGGCGGCTGCGACCAGGACGCCGATCTCGCCCAAGAGCGCGGACAGGTGATCGGGGCGAGCCGGCTGGCCTGCCCGGCAGCCGGGGAAGAGCCAGCGGGATGCCTGGTTGGTGGCGGTGTTCATGTTGTCGCGGTCCGCGATGTACTCCAGCAGCAGGGATGCGACTGGTGCGGGGACGGGTGAGGCGGGTTCCCCGAGCCGTAGAAGCGTTGCGTCTCCATCATGGAGCACGTCGTCGACCGTCAGCTGGACGATCCGCGTGAGGGGTTGCGCGTAGAGGAGGACGATGACGCCGGCGACCCGCAGGCGCATCGGTATCTCTGCGTCGGTCAGCAGTCGGCCAAGTGCGTCCAGGCGCTCGTCCTCGCTCAGCGCTGCTCGTCGGGAGACGTTCATCACGGGGATGGAGAGCGAACATCGGCACTGGAGGCTCTGCATGGCCCAGTTGAGGAAGGCCCTGAGGCAGGTGCGGCCGTGTTCGGTGTTCTCGGCGTACCAGGCGTCGATGTCGATCTGGCCGCAGGATGCGAGGGTGCGGTCCCGCTTGCCGAGCCATTGGAGGAAGGTCGTCGCGTACTTGATCTGCTCGGCCGCGAAGCGGCGGACGCTCGGTGTGATGTGGCTCCGAGCGGCGCGCGCCCTCAGTCGGGGAAGGACGTGCCAGGTCGCGAAGAGCCTGATCGTCTTGGAGTGCTCGGGGTCGCTGATGTCGGCAAGGTGACCGGGCAGCCAGCGATCGAAGGAGCAGAGGTACTTGTCGACGGCGGGCAGGACTGCGCTGGCCATCAGGAGTTCTTCCAGATGAGCCGCTGCCCGCCAGGGCTGGAGTTCGTGGAACGCATCGTGGGTCAGAGGTATCTGTCCGAGACCGAGCCGCCGTAGCATCTCGGAGGCGTTTCCCGGCTGGTTGCGGCGCATCTCCAACCAGGCCAAGCCGCTTCTGGGCTTGTCCATCGCCACCAACAGGTCGAACAGGAGCGTCAGTGCGGGACGGACACGGCCCGTGCCGTCGTCCAAGAGGGCAGTGAGCCGGTTGGTGAGCGTGCAGCGTTCGCAGAGCCGTCCGCCGAGGAGTTTGCCCTCGAAGCCGCAGCGTGAGCAGTCGAAGGTCTGGGAGAACCCGGCGCAGGTCGTGCAGATCGCGGAGCCGTCGACGGGGTGAAGCCCGGGGAGGGCACGGTCCTGGCCGCACGCGGGGCAGGTGCCCCGTGTTCGCACCGCGCGGTCCGAACAGGTCCGGCAGACGAATCCGTCCGGCCAGGTGCCGGCCTTGTGCCTGCGACGGCCGCAGCGGCAGCACTCAGCCATGTACCAGCGTTCGTACTGCTCGTCGGTCGCGTATGGGCGGTTCATGCGTCGGGCAGGATGCGGGCCGCGCGAGGCCGCAGCTTTGCGACGTTCGCAGGCGGGGAGGGCAGGCCGCCGGTGGCGGCCTTGCGGACGCCGGCGTTCTCGGCGGTGGTGGCCACCAGGTCGGCCGGGGTGCAGGAGAGGATGTCGCAGTTTCGAGAGGCGTACGCCTTGTCCGCCCGGACGCGGCCGGGGCGGGTGCGGGGCCTGCCCGGCCCGATGCGGGGCACGCGGATCGTCCTCCCGGCCAGGGAGTTCGCCGATTCCGCTGACCTGCCGACTTCCGCAGTGTGATGATCGAGTCCGTGATCAACAAGGGGACAGGACAGGCCGAGCGAGGTACGTGGATCGAGATAGCAGGGGCCGCGCTCCCGCTGTACATGACGATGATCGCTGCATCAGCCGGTGCTCTGGTCGACACAGCGCTGCTCGGAAACCACGCCACCGCCACGCTCGCGGCCTTCGCCGTCACCATCGCCGTCTTCAGCCCGGCCACCGCCACGGTGGCGGGCGCACTGCGCGGCGTGATGCCGTTCGTCACGCCGTGCAAGGAGGATCCTGACCGGCTCCTGCCCGTGGTGCGCGGCGGGATGTGGCTCGCGATCAGCGTCGGTACGATCGCTGCCGCGGCGGTCACGTTGGTTCCCCTGATCGGTCAGGCGGCCGGGGTTCCCCGCACGACTCTCGACGAACTGGGGCTCTTCCCCTACCTGCTGGCCGGCAGCGTGCTCGTCATCGCGGTCAGCTCGTCGGCCACGTCGGTCCTGGTCGCACTCGGCCACTCCAAGCTAGTGATGCGGGCTGGACTGCTCGGCACCGCCGTGTCCGTCACGCTGTCCGTCGTGCTGGTGGGCAGTCCGGGCCCGCTGCCGAGTTACGGCCTGACCGGGGCCGGTATCGCCATGCTCGCCTCCAGCGTGATCAGCGCATCCGTCAACCAGGTGTCTCTCCGCCGCTCCACCGTGCTGACGGGCCGCCCTCTCTACCCGGGCAGGCCGGACGTCAAGCACGTCTGGAGATTGGGCACCGTGGGGATTCCACTCGCCGGCACCGTACTCGTCAAGTTCGCGGTCCTGGGAGTGCTGACCTTCGCCGCGGTCCGGATCGGGACGGACAGCGCCGCGGTGAACAGCGTCGGGATCTCACTGGTCAACCTCATCTTCACGGCCGCCGTGGCGGTCGGCCAGGCCACCATCCCCGTGGTCTCCGGCTACGCGGACAAGCGAGACACCGTGAGGATCCGTCGAAGCGTTCGGGCGGGGACGTGGCTGGCACTGGCCGTCGTCGGGTTCATCGCGACAGCGACGATCGTCCTCAGTCCGTGGGTCGTCCCGCTGTTCAGCGGGGATGCCGACGTGCGGCCGCAGATTACGGACCTGCTGCCGCTGGTGCTGGCCGTGGTCCTCACCGACGCGCTGCAGGCGGTCGTCGGGTTCGGCCTCATCGGCCTCAAGCGCACGGTGCCGAGTTTCGTGTCGACCTTCGTCTGCTACGGCGTCCTGGCCGCGGCCGCCGCTCCGGTCGCCGAATCTGGGGGCCTTGTCGCCCTGTGGACGGCTCTGGCTCTCGCCAACTTTCTCCAGGCAGTCAGCAAGGCGTACTTTCTCCACCGGCACAGCACATTCGCCGAGAACCGCGCACACGCCAGACGCCACAACCCAGATCCTCCAGCCGAACAGAGCTCACAACCAGAGTTCAAGAACACCCACTGAGAAGGCGTTTAATGTAGGCGAATTGCCCTTTATGTCCTAGTAGGTGCCTCGCCAGGTGGGTGTGGTCTCGTCCGTTATGCGCTTGGTGAGGTTGTCGATCGAGGCGAGATGGATCATGGCTTCAGAGCTGGCGGTGAGGGTCTCGTAGTCGCGGGCCAGACGGCGGTGCATCATGATCCATCCAATGCTGCGTTCTACGACCCAGCGTCTTTTGACGACGTGGAAGCCGCGGTTTTCCGGGTTTCTGTTGACGACTTCGACATCGATTCCCAGCCTCGCGCCGTGCTCGACTACGGCGTTCTTGAAGCCCGTGTCGACCCAGCTTTTGGAGATGGTCGGGTAGGTCTTCTTGGCTTGGTCGAGGAGTTGTATTCCCACGGCGTTTTCGGAGAGGCTCGCAGCGGTGACAGTCACAGCGAGGAGGAGCCCGATCGTGTCGGTGAGGATGCCTCGTATCCGGCCTACGATCTTCTTCCCGGCGTCCGTTCCCTGGCTGGTCAGGGGTACGTTGCTGGAGGTCTTCACGCTCTGGGTGTCGATCACGGATGCGGTCGGTTCGGGTTTGCGCCCCTCCTTCGCTCGGGCCAGGCCCGTGAGGTCGTAGTTGAGCTGGGCGAAGGTTCCCTCGTCGCGCCAGGCTGCGTAGTAGGCGTAGACGGTGCCGTGGTTCGGGAAGTCGTGCGGGAGGTATTTCCAGGGGATTCCCGTGCGGTTGATGTAGAGGATCGCGTTGAACACCTCGCGTAGTTCGACTTTGGCCGGCTGCCCGGTCGGCCTACGATCGAGCCGGGCCTTTCTCCAGGCCGTCAACGTCGGCTCGATCAGGGCCCACCGGGCGTCGGACAGGTCGCTGGGGTACGGCTTCCGCTCGCTCACGACCCAGCGTGAGCACGAGCATGCCGGAGGATTCGGTTCCGCTGGTTGCCGGGCGGTTCTGTGTCATTCTCAAACCAGACGGACTTCCGAAGACGGAAGCGGATGAGACGGGCACTCGGACTCCTGGCCAGGGAGAGGGCATTCATCGCCTACCGGATGAAACTCCTCAAAGTAGGGCAGAGACAGAAGCCGCATTCCGGAACAAGTCTGGGTAAACACCCTCTGAGAGGTCATTTTCATCGCTAGCACCACATTTTATGTGGGTTTTTGTGGTGCAGGGCGGCGGTGTTGATGTGACTGCAGGTGCGGTCGGGTCTCGATGGCCGGGTGAGGTGGTGGCTGGGGCGGGAGGATGTCTGCGCCTGTCTCATCCCCGGACGCCCGGTTCTCCGGTGTGCTTCCGCAGACGGCGACGCGCGCCTGGGCGCACTCGGCCCGGGGCGGCATGTCCTGGATATGAGCGAACGCCGTCCGTATCCGAGTGATCTGTCCGATGCCCGTTGGGAACTGGTGGAGCCGGTGCTGTCCGCCTGGCGCTTCGAGCGCCGCGGCAGGGCCCTGGACTTCGGACGCCCTCCCGAGCATGACCTGCGCGAAATCCTGGATGCGATCTTGTACGTGAACCGCACCAGGGTGCAGTGGCGCTACCTGCCGCACGACTTCCCGCCCTGGGAGACCGTCTAGGCCCGGTAGTCCCAGCTCGGACACCAGGGAGCAAGTAACCAGCCGGTAGGTTCCGAGGGCCGTTTCCTGGTGCTGGGGACTTCGTTGAGCTGACCGGGTGAACGCCCGAAGGGCCGACGGCAAAGGGGCGGGTGTGCGACAGGAGTGGTCGCCGGAAGACGTGGTGGCGTGCTGGACGCTGGTGGATGGCGACTGGGACCTGGTGGCGAACAAGTCCGGCCCCACCCGGCTCGGCTTCTGCCTGATGCTCAAGTTCTTCGAAATCAAGGGCAGGTTCCCGGAGTTCATCGAGGAGTTCCCGCAGCCCGCTGTCGCGTACGTCGCCGGTCTGGCCAAGGTGCCGGCAGCCGAGCTCGCGAAGTACGACCTGGCGGGCGCAAAGCGGCACCGGAAGCAGATCCGCGAGGCGCTGGGGGTTCCGGCCGTCGACGCTGGCGGACGAGGAACGGTTGACGGAATGGATGGCGACGGAGGTCTGCCCGGTCGAGCTGGTCGAGGACCGGCAGCGGGAAGCCCTGCTGGTGCAGTGCCGTGTCGAGCGGATCGAGCCAAGGGCATCCGGATCACGGCCGACACCACTGAACTCCACGGTGCAACCCTCACCCTGAAGAGGAGCTAGACCCTTGCTGTTCGACATGGGCCTGGAGCGGCTGCGCGAGTACCGGCCGGAGCCGGAGGAGCCTGCGGACTTCGACGCGTTCTGGGCGAAGACGCTCGCCGAGACGGGCCGCCACGAGCTGGACGCCGAGTTCGTCCCGTACGACGCCGGATCGACGAGGTGATGGAGACGCTGTCCTACTTCGACGGGGTCAACTTCGCGGCACGGGCGACCGCTCCGGCGTGGTTCTCGGTCGGTCTGATGGACAGGATCTGCCCGTCGTCGACGGTGTTCGCCGCCTACCACCGCTGTGCGGGTCCGGCCGAGATCGAGGTGTTCACGTACAACGGGCACGAGGGCGGCGCGGAATACGACCTGCCGCGCAAGCTCGGCGCACTGCGCGGCGTCCTCGGTCCGTAGGTACGGGAACGGGTCACCGGCCCAGCGCCGCCATCGCGGCGTTGTGGCCGGGGACCCCGCTGACCCCGCCGCCGCGCACCGCGCCCGCCCCGCACAGCAGGACGTTGGCGTGCGCCGTCTCGACGCCCCACCGGCCGGTGGACTCCGTGGCGAACGGGAAGGCGAGGTCCCGGTGGAAGATATGGCCGCCGGGCAGCCGCAGATCCCGTTCGAGGTCGAGCGGGGTCTTCGCCTCGATGCACGGTTCGCCGTTCCCGTCGACGGCCAGACAGTCGGCGATCGGCTCGTCGAGATGCGCGTCGAGTTCGGCGAGCGTGGCCTTGAGGAGGGCGGCGCGTGTCGCCTCGTTGTCCGCGGCGAAGAGCCGGGCGGGCGTGTGCAGACCGAAGAGGGTGAGGGTCTGGTAGCCGCGGGCGGCGAGGTCGGGGCCGAGGATCGACGGGTCGGTCAGCGAGTGGCAGTAGATCTCCGACGGCGGGGCCGTGGGCAGCCGGCCCGCAGCCGCGTCCCGGTAGGCGTCGGCCAGCTGCCCGTACCCCTCCGCGATGTGGAACGTTCCGGCGAACGCCTGGCGAGGGTCGACGGAGCGGTCGCGCAGCCGGGGCAGCCGGCGCAGCAGCATGTTCACCTTCAGCTGGGCGCCCTCGGCAGGAGCCGGCGGTTCGTCGCCGAGAAGTGCGGCCAGGGCCTGCGGCGAGGCGTTCACGAGGACCCGGCGGGCGGCAACCGTCCGCTCGCCTTCGGCTGAGCCGACGGTGACCTCGGCCCGTGTCCCGTCGGTCTCGATCCGGGTCGCCTCGTGGTGGACCCGGATCTCGGCCCCCGCTGTCCGGGCAGCCTGCGCGAGGGCGTCGGTGAGCGCGCCCATGCCGCCGACGGGGACGTCCCAGTCGCCCGTGCCGCCGCCGATCACGTGGTAGAGGAAGCAGCGGTTCTGGAGCAGCGACGGGTCGTGCGCGTCGGCGAAGGTACCGATCAGTGCGTCGGTGAGCACGACGCCGCGCACGAGATCGTCGGCGAAGTTCTCCTCGACAGCTGCGCCGATCGGCTCCTCGAAGAGCATGCGCCAGGCGTCCGCGTCCCCGATCCGGTCGCGGAGCGCGTCCCGGGTGGGCAGCGGTTCGGTGAGGGTCGGGAAGACCCTCTCGGCGACCTGCTGCGTGATGCCGTAGAAGCGCTGCCAGGCCCCGTACTCGCGCTCCCCGCCGGTGAGGGCGGCGAAGGACTCCCGGGTGCGGTCCCCGCCGACGAGCAGTCCGGTGGCTCGCCCGCCACGGACGGTCGGGGTGTATGAGGAGACAGTCCGCTTCCGCACGGCGAAGTCCAGCCCGAGATCGCGGACGATCTTCTGTGGCAGCAGGGACACCAGATAGGAGTAGCGCGACAGCCGTGCGTCGATCCCGTCGAAGGGACGGGTCGAGACGGCCGCTCCCCCGGTGGTGCCGAGGCGTTCGAGGACCAGGACGGACTGTCCTGCGCGGGCGAGGTAGGCGGCGGCGACCAGACCGTTGTGGCCGCCGCCCACAATCACTGCGTCATAGGTGTCAGGTGCGGGCATGGCCCTTGGTAACACAGGATGATCGCCGCCGGCCAGAGGCGGTGACCCAGGGAGTCCCCGGTCAGTGCGGGGGCACGCCCCGCTGCTGGCGCAGCGCTGCGACCCTGCGGTACAGCTCGACCGCCTCGGTGCCCCGGCCGAGTTGTTCGAGGCAGTGCGCCTCGTCGTTGCGGCTGGCGAGCGCGTCGGGGTGATCGGCTCCGAGGACGCGTTCGCGGGCCTCGGCAACCGTGCGGTAGACGGTGAGGGCTTCGGGCCAGCGGCCGAGCCAGCCGAGGCCGACGGCGACCTCGCGGCGGCTGATGAGGGTGTCGGGGTGGTCGGGGCCCAGGACCCGTTCCCGGATCGCGCACACGTCGCGTGCTTCGGTGAGGGCTTCCTCCCAGCGGGCCAGCCGCCCCAGGTTGACGCCGAGGCCGTGGCGGGCCCGGAGCGTCTCGGGGTCGGCGGGGCCGTTCACCCGGGTCCGGTCGTCGACGAGCGCGCGGTAGAGCTCCAGGGCCTCCGCGCTGCGGCCGAGTCTGCCGAGACTGATGCCGACCTCGTCGCGGGCCGAAAGCGTGTCGGGGTGGTCGGCGCCGAGGGCTCGCGCGCGGCCCTGAGAGACTTCCCGGTAGGTCTGCAGGGCGTCCGTCCAGCGCCCCAACTGACCAAGGGTGTATGCGACTTCATAGAGGGTGACCAGGGTGTCGGGGTGGCTCGCGCCGAGCAACCGGGTGCGGGCGTGCGCCACGTCGCGGGCCATCCGGTACGAGTCCTCCAGGCGCCCGAGCCTGCTGAGGTTGAACGCGAGGTCGTGGCGGCAGCGGAGGGTATCGGGGTGGTCGGGGCCCATCGTCCGTTCCCGGGAGGCGAGCACCGCGGCGTACACCTGGTGTGCCTCGAAGTGGCGGCCGAGGCGGCCGAGTACATATGCCATCTCCTGTTGGGCGGCGAGGGTCTCCGGGTGGTCGGGGCCGAGAGTGCGTTCGCGGCCCTCGGCGACGCGCCCGAATTCGCGCAGCGCGTCGGCGGCGCGCCCGGTGCGGCTGAGGGTGAACCCCACCTCGTACCGGCTGGAGAGGGTGTCGGGGTGGTCGGGGCCGAGGGCGTGCTCGCGTTCGGCGGCGACCGCGCGGTGCACCTCGCCGGCCTCCTCCCAGTGACCGAGCCGTCCCAGGTTGAGGCCCGCGCTGTGCCGGTTGGCAAGGGTGGAGAGCAGCTCCGGGGAGGGGGTGGGCCGCTCGGGCCGGGCGGGCGGCAGCCCCCCGGTCAGGGCCCTCAGGTCGGTGCCGGTGGTCCACTCGCCGGTCAGGCCCGCGGAGTGGTCGGGCGGGGCGAGACCGAGTTGCATGGCGCCGGACGCCTTGTGTCCGGTGGTCATGCCCCGGGTCCAGGACGGCAGCCGGGGTTCGCCGTCGGGCGGCTGCTGTCCCGGGCGTACGACGGGGACCGGCGGGGCGAGCCGGACACGCCCCGACGGTCGTGGGGGTTCGGACGCCGGAAGATGCTGCTGTTCACCGGTGCGTCCGACGGCGATCCGCTGCCGCAGGTCGCCCGCGTCCGCGGGCCGCTCCTCCGGGGTCTTCGCCAGCAGCTCCAGGACAACGCGGTCGAAGAAGCCGGGGAGTTCGGCGCGGTGGGTACGGAGCGGTTCCGGCTGGGTGTCGCGGTGTCCGACGAGGACGGCCCAGGCGTCGTCGAGGTCGAACGGCGGAACCCCTGTGGCGATCTCGTAGAGGACGCAGCCCAGCGAGTAGAGGTCGCTGCGGTGGTCGACCTGGCCGCCGCTGATCTGCTCGGGCGACATGTAGTGCGGGGTACCCATGGCGATGCCCGTACCGGTCAGGCGGGAGGTGAAGCCGATGTCGTGGCCGAGCCGGGCGATGCCGAAGTCGCAGATCTTCACCGTGCCGTCGGCCAGCCGCATGATGTTGGCGGGCTTGAGGTCGCGGTGCACGATGCCCTGCTGGTGGGTGTAGCCGAGGGCGTCGGCGACCTGCTCGGCGATGTCGACGACGTCCGGGACCGGCAGCGGATGCTGCTTGTTGTCCTCCAGGAGCTGGCTGAGGTTGCGGCCGTCGAGGAGCTCCATCACCAGGTAGAGGACGCCTTCGTACTCGCCGAAGTCATGGACGACGGTGACACCGCGGTGCTGGAGGGCGGCGGCCACCCGTGCCTCTCGGCGGAACCGTTCGCGCAGGATCCGGGTGAACGACTGGTCGTGCTGGGGCCCCACCGGCTTGAGGCATTTGACGGCCACGTGGCGGCCCAACGACTCGTCGCGGGCGCGCCACACCTCGCCCATGCCTCCGCGCCCGATCAGATCGAGCAGCCGGTACCGGCTCTGGATCAGCCTGGTGTCCGCCATCGCGTGCTGTCGCCCCCGTCGCTTCGCCTACTGCTGCGCCCTCCCCGACCCGTCCAGTATGGCTGTCCGGCTGCGGAGTTTGGAGGGGGTGGGGCGGCTGCCGGGACCGAGTCGTTCCATTGCCTTCACAATGTGGCCGGGCGGGAGTTGCCAGCGCAGTCGTGAGGGGATGCAGCGCAGGGCGGTGCCGGTGGCGCGCAGCCGCCGGTCGACGGTGTGCGGGGGCGGCGCGGCCCTGCCGTAGAGCTCATGGGCGTAAGGGGGCAGTGACTGGTAGGCGAGTGCTGCGACGCGCCGCCAGAGGAGTTCGCGCACCGGTACCAACAGCGCGGGGACGGGCGGGCGGCGGAGGAAGGAGTCGACATCGAACGCCTCGGCTCCTGCGGCGAGCTCGGGGCGCACCCGGTCGAAGTAGGCGGCGAGCTGGGCGGTGGTCGCGGGTACACCGTCGGGGTCGAGGCCCACCAGGCGGGCGCTGGTGCGGTGTTCGTCGATGTAACGGTCGGCCTGGGCGGCGCTGAGCCTCTGGCCGGAGCGGAGCTGCACCTGGAGGTAGGAGTCGACCTCGGCGCAGTGCACCCAGAGCAGCAGCTCCGGTTCGTCGACGCCGTACGTCTCGCCGGTCGCCGGGTCGGTGGCCTTGAGCAGCCGGTGGATCCGGCGGACGCGGGCGCCCGCCTTCTCGGCGGCTTCGGTGGTGCCGTAGGTGAGGGTGCCGACGAAGCCGGCGGTGCGCATCAGCCGCCCCCAGGCGTCCTTGCGGAAATCGGAGTTCTGCATGACGCCGCGGACGGCGCGCGGGTGCAGCGCCTGGAGGTAGAGGGCGCGCACCCCGGCGATCCACATCATCGGGTCGCCGTGCAACTGCCAGGTGACGGATTCAGGACCGAAGAGCCCCGGGTCGGCTTCCACCATGACTGCTCGTAACCTCCCGCTCGGCCGCGTACGCACGTATGGCGTATTCACCCACAGGATGCGCTGTGACCGGGCTGATGCTCCAGGCCCCGCTCCGGCTCGGTCACACCCCGGCGTTGACCGCGACGCCGACCCGGCCGCCATCGACGTCGAGCACGGTTCCGTGGACGAACGCCGCCTCGTCGTCCGCCAGGTACACCGCCGCCTGCGTGATGGCCTCGGGGCTGCCGACCTGGCCAGCCGGAGTGCCCTTCATCATGAGCGTGGGCCTCACGTTCCTCGGCACGCGGGAGAGAGCGGCACATCGACGGCTCCCACACGTGGTCGGCCCGATGTGTCAACGCGTCGGCCCTGTGTGGTTCCTCGCGTCAATCGTGGGGGACGACCGCGACAGGGCAGCGTGCGTGATGGATGGCGGCCTGGGCCACGGGGCCCAGGCGCGGTGCCAGGGCACGATGGTGCTGACGTCGGCCGACGACCAGCAGATCGGCACCCTCGGCGGCCCGCACGACAGCCTTGGCGGGGCTTACAAGTGCAGTGCTGTCGGTGACGTCCACCTGCGGGAACCTGTCACGCCAGGGGCGGAGGGTCTGGCTGAGGAGCTTCTGTGCGTCCTGAACGATTCCTTCCGCCACGTTATGGTCCGCGCCCCAGGGCACGTATGCGTCCACCGGCAGGCTCCGGCCGTGGACGGCCCGAAGAGGCATGCCTCGCGCGGCAGCGGTCTCGAAGGCGAATTGGAGCAGGTCGTCGCAGGGTCCGTGCAGTTTGAGCGCCACCACCACGCCGCCTGTCGCAGTTCGAGTGGGCTGTGGGCCGTCTTCGCCCGTACTGGCTCGCACCAGGACCACCGGCCGCTCGGCGCGTGCCACGACGGGCATGCTGATGTCGCCGAGGAAATAGCTCTCGACGGGCACCAGCCCCCGCGAACCGAGCACGATCATCTCGGACTCCGATGCCGCTCGCAGAAGCGCGTGCTCGGCATCGTCGGCGACCAGGCTGCCGACGACGGAGAGGCCCGGGTCGTGTGCCTGGAGCTCCGCCCGCGTGTTGTGCACAATCCGCCTCGCCCAGTAGTTCTGATCCATCTCGGCGGGAATGCGGGTCGGTTCCGGCACCAGCAGAGGCCACGCGTGCAGCAGGCGCAGCGTGAGCTTGCGCCGCTCAGCTTCGTCGGCGGCCCAACGGGCAGCGGCCAGGCTCTCGGGTGACCCGTCGAGGCCGACGGTGACGACTGGCTCCATGACGACTGCCTCTCTCTCGCAAGAAGCCGGAACGACGGTGTGGGAGCCGTCTTCCCGCACTGCTGTGGCCCCTGTGCCCCGGTCCAGGCGTGGAGGACGACGGCAGGGGATCGACGGGGTGAGCATCTGCGCAGACGCGCCGGGCACGGGTTCTCTTCATTCGACAAGTACCCCAGATCCTCCGGTGACGCATGCGGAACCCGGCGTGGCGCTCGGGGAGGAACCCGGTCCGCGCGCGGCGGCGGACAGGAGGTGGCGCGTGCTCCGGTGGTTGTGCGTCGACGGGCCCAACCGGCGGAGTGGCATCTGGAGCGCGAGATCCTGCGCCGGGCGGCCCAGTATTTCGCCAAGGAGATGAAGTGAGGTCCCGCCGCTGGGACTTCATCTCCGCACACGGAGGCGAGTTCGGCGTTCAGCGGCTGTGCCGGGGTCAGGGCAAGACGGTCCTGGTCCGCTTTCAGCTCCCCGGCCCCCGGTGCCGGGTATGAATGCGGCGGCCGGGGTGAGTTTCGAGATCACCTGCCCGTACGCGGCTCGCGTCGTCCCGAATGGCGGCCGCGACACGCTCCTCCGCGGGGGCCGACGTGCTGCGGCGCGCAAGCCTCAAGCGGCGGCGAAACGCGCACGCGCCGTCCCCGCCTAGACGAGTGGCTCCGATGTACCTGGTCGCGTCTGGTCGGCTTGCGGGGGTGAGCGCAGGGCCGACGACCTCCAACGGCATCATGGAGGTCCGACCCTGAAGGAGTGCCGCCCGTGCGACTGGTTTCCGGTCCCTTGTTCGGCGAAGTGGATCTCACCGCTTCAGTGGAGGAACTGGCCGGCTTGGCAAACGCGGTGGCCGAGGGCGACGGGTTCATCGGCTCCACGTCACCACTGGACGGTGACACCTTGGCAGGGGCCGAAGTCAAGAAGGCTTCCGGCCCCCGGGTTCGGATCGAACTGGACGCCTCGCGGCAGGTCCTGGTGATCAGCGGCGATCCCGGCGCCAGGGCGATCCTCGCAGCCAACCTCCAGAGCATGGCCACTGCCGAGGACGGTGGCCACCTCCCCATCGACTACTTCCCCGAGCACCCCTACCTCGTTGAAGGGTCTCTGCCGATCGTGGTCAACAGCCCCCACGGAGGGATGCCGACCCGGTGATTGACGGGAGGGCCGCCGTGGCGATCAGTGATCGTAGGCGACCAGCGAGCGGGTGACCGGTGCACCGATCCTGTTATCCGGCGAGGGAGAGGACGCCGAGGTTGTGGTGGGTGGTGTAGCGCCACTCGATGGTCATCGTCGCTGCCTCGATCTTCTACAGGGGAAGGGTGACCCAGATGCTCTTTCCCTGGCCGTCCGCGTCCCCGCGTACGACCACGGTGCCACCGAGCTGGACGGTGAGTTCGACAACGGTGGCCAGCCCGGTACTGACGCCGCCGGTGACCGCGGTGTAGAGGGCGGGCTGGTGGGGGTGGCGGTCGTGGACGGCGAACGCGAACGTGTCCGGCCCGCTCGCGAAGATGACCGTCACGTTCGGGGAGAGCACGGCGGCGTGCCGCACGCTGTTGGTCACCAGCTCCGCCAGGATCAGCAGCGCCGGATCCACGCTCGGATGGCGGCGGCTGATACCCCACTCCGCCATAACCTGCTCCGTCGTCTCACGCGCTATCCGCACGGCCGAGCCCATCGTGGGCAGGGTCAGCACATGCCGGTACGGCAAGGTTTCCAGCTGCGTACTCACCGGGCCTCCGGGGAGGCGAGGCGGAAGCCGTTGGCTGCCTGCGGACGGATCCGTACGAGGGTGTCGTGCGGGCCGTGGGCCCAGCCCTGCAGCGTACGGCGGTAGTGGGCCGCCTCGTCCGCGTCGCTGACGAGTTCGGCCGGTCGGGTCATGGTGACGGTCCAGCCGGTGCCGCCGGCCCCCCGGATCTCGTCCGCCTGATAGGTCAGTTCGACCTGGTCGGCCAGGGCGGTCTCCTGGGCCGGGGTGCGGACGATCAGGTGCCCGTACTGCATGACGTGCACGGCCGGGCGGACCACGGCGATCTCGCGCTGGAAGTAGACCAGGCGTCCCTGACTGGCGCTTTCCAGCAGCCACAGGGCCTCCGCCCTGGACACCTCGACCATGCGGCGGGCGATGGAGGCAGTCATCGGGAAGACTTTTCGGTCACAGGGGCGATCCGGCCGGGGGCGGGCAGCAGCCCGGCCTTCTGCAGGTGGGCACGGGCCCCGGCGATGGCCTGCGGAGTGGAGGCGTACTCGCGCCCCTCCCGCTGCAACAGGGCCAACGCACCGACGGAATCGAGGGCCTGGCGCTGGCCGGGACGGATACCGGAGGTCATCACGGCGATGCCGCGCCGGTTCAGCTTTTCCACGGCGTCCTTCAACACCAGGGCGCCGGTGGCATCCATCGTCGACACCCGCGACATCCGCAGGATCACCACGCGCACGTCGGCGACCTCGGAAAGCTCAAGGAGGAAGCGGTGGGCGCCGGCGAAGAACAGCGGCCCGTCGATCCGGTACGCGACGATGTGCTCGGCCAGCAGAGCATGCTCCTCTTCACTGTGCTCGCCGGGCAGATCGGGCCGGAAGTCCACCTGGTCGATCCGGGCCTGGCGGGCCACCGCCCGAAGCGCCAGCGCCCCGGCCACCACCAGGCCGATGATGACCGCGTAGACGAGGTCGAGTACGAGGGTGGCGGCCGCGGTCAGGACGAGGACGAGCGCGTCGGAGCGGGTCGCGCGGGCCATCGCCCGCAGCGCGCCGACCTCGACCATGCGGATCGCGGTCGCGATCAGCACCCCCGCCAGCGCGGCCAGCGGGATCTTGGAGACCAGCGGAGCTGCGGCGAAGACGATCACAGCGAGAACGGCGGCGTGGGTGAGCGCGGCCAGCCGGGATCCCGCGCCGGTACGGACATTGACCGCGGTACGGGCGATGGCGGCCGTCGCCGGGACGCCGCCGAACAGAGGGGCGGCCAGATTCGCGATGCCCTGCCCGAACAATTCCTTGTCCGGGTCGTGCTTCTGCCCGACCGTCATGCCGTCCGCGACGGTGGCCGACAGCAGCGACTCCAGCGCCGCGAGCGCGGCCACCGCGACCGCAGGGGCGATCAGCGAACCCAGCGACGACAGGTCCAGGAAACCGAGCGAAGGGGCAGGCAGTCCGGAGGGCAGATCCCCGATCGGGGCGGCTCCGTCAAGGTGGAAGAGCTGGGCGGCCACAGTGGCGGCGATCACCGCGACGATGGAGAACGGAACGGTCGGGCGCCAGCGTGCGCCGAGCAGCATCACGGCCGCGACACCGGCTGCAAGAGCAACGGCAGTCCAGTGCGGGGTGCGGACGGACTCCTCGATCGCGCGCCAGGTCACCACCAGGACCTTGTCGCCCTCGGGCTTGGCCACGCCGAGCGCGCCCGGGATCTGCTGGAGCCCGATGACGCAAGCGATGCCCAGGGTGAATCCCTCCACCACCGGGGCCGGGATGTACCGCATGTACTGGCCGGCTTTCAGCAGGGCGAGCACGACCAGCAGCACACCGGCCATCAGCCCGACGGTGAGGACACCGCCGGGCCCGTACTGGGCGACGATCGGCACCAGCACCACCGTCATCGCACCCGTGGGACCGGAAACCTGGAGATTCGACCCGCCGAACAGCGCTGCCAGGGCACCCGCCACCACGGCAGTCGCGAGTCCCGCTTCGGCGCCGAGCCCCGAGGAGACACCGAACCCGAGCGCGAGCGGCAGCGCCACGATGGCGACGGTGAGGCCGGCGAGCAGGTCACGGCGCGGATTACGGCCCATGACCAGGTAGTCGGCGCGGGCAGGCAACAGGGAGCGCACCCGCGCCCAGGACCGGTCCAGCAACATATTCACTCGGCCGCTACCTCTGCTTCCCGCAGCTCGGCCAGCAGTTCGTTCTGCCCGGTCAGCACCTCCGTCAGGATCCTCCGCGCCGCCCGCATCAGATCCGCGACATCCCCGCCGGCCAGCTCGTACACCACGGTCGAGCCCTCCCGGGCAGCGGTCACAATCCCCGAGCGGCGCAACACCGCCAACTGCTGCGACAGCGCCGACGGCTCCACCTCGATCGCCGCCAGCAGGTCGCGTACCGGCATCGGCCCGCCCTGCAGCAGCTCCAACACCCGTATGCGCACCGGGTGCCCGAGCATCCGGAAGAACTCGGCCTTGGCCTGATACAGCGGAACCGGCACGGTCTCGAACGCTCCCCATCACCCGGGCACCTGGGACATCGCTTGGCGCTGTGCCCGCGGCTACCTACGGACACAGCCCGCACAGCATGTAACGAATTGCAGAATTTTGCAATTTATTATCTGATGCTCGCGCTGCGGCCTCGCACCCTCGGCCCTCGACACCCCTGGGTCATGGGGGCGCCCGCGGAGCAGACCCGGACATGACGGCGGCCGTGCGCGGCGGCGAGGTCCGCGTAGTAGCTGGCCGGTCCGAGCGCGGCGGCAGCAGGCAGGCCGCGCAGCGACCACCGGAGCCCACGTCTCGGGGCTGTCCGCAGTTCCCGCCCTGGCCTCGGCCAGCGAGTCGATCAGCCGGGCACCCGGCCGCCCACGTCGGCCTGCCAGGGCCCGAAGCGCGTCGAAACGGTCCGCAGAACCAACCGGAGCCTCGCCTTCGTCGTGGAGGCATCCGGCCGAGGTCGCATTCCTGGCGAAGCCCGTTCGGCGCTGACGCTTGACTTCGACCACGGTCTCCTCCGTAACGTCATCCCATGTCGGACGAGAAGAACTCGGGCGGGCCCGGAAAGCTGCCGCGCTCGCTGTACGAGCGCGAGCTGTACCGGCTCCAGACCGAGCTCGTGAAGCTCCAGGAGTGGGTTCGGGCCGAAGGCGCACGGCTCGTCGTCGTGTTCGAGGGGCGTGATGCGGCGGGCAAGGGCAGCACGATCAAGCGCGTCACTGAGCTCCTCAATCCCCGGGTAGCACGCATCGTCGCGCTGCCGCAGCCCACTGAGCGCGAGCGCAGCCAGTGGTATTTCCAGCGCTACGTCGAGCATCTTCCAGCCGCAGGGGAAGTGGTCCTGCTCGACCGGAGCTGGTACAACCGCGCGGGCGTCGAGCGCGTCATGGGTTTTTGCACCATGGAGGAACACCAGCGGTTCCTTCGCCAGTGCCCGATCTTCGAGCGGATGCTGGTGGAGGACGGCATCCTGCTGCGTAAGTACTGGTTCTCGGTGAGTGACGCGGTGCAGGAGCAGCGATTCCGGCGTCGGCTGGAAGATCCCACCCGCCGATGGAAGCTCTCGCCGCTGGACCTGGAATCGATCAGCCGCTGGGAGGCCTATTCGCGGGCGAAGGACGAGATGTTCGTCCATACGGACATCTCGGAAGCTCCCTGGTACGTGGTCGAGAGCGACAACAAGCGCCGGGCACGGCTGAACATGATCGCCCATCTGCTGTCGACCGTGCCGTACGAGGCGGTCACTTGGCCGGCGATCGAACTGCCTCGACGCCCGTCGGCCACCGGATACCAACGTCCGCCGAGGGACCTTCAGACGTACGTCCCCGACCATGCGTCAGAACTGTGCGAATGAGGCGGGCAGGTCTCGTACGGTCAACTCGCCAGAGGCGATGACCGGGCTGCCCGGGGTGCCGCGCTGGTGGCGGGCCACTTCGGCGGCGTTGCCGGTGGTGGGGTCCACGGCGGTGACGATGAGTTCGTCGCCGTGGAAGCGGGCCCAGACCCTCGTGTCGATCAGCGGGTGCGGAACTGAGTAGCGCACCGCCTCGACCGAGACCGTCGCGTCCCAGTTGACCCGGCGGGTGGTGCCGAACGCGACGGTGAAGGGCTGCTTGGGCAATGGGTGCAGCCGCTGCTGTTCCTCGGCGAGCATCTCGACCGGGCGGCGCCGGGTCTCGCGGTGGACGCGGTTGTTGACCTCCTCGCAGAAGTCGCGGCAGGCCGCCTCCAAGACCGCGAAACTGCGGTACTCCTCAAGGAGGTTGACTTCCTTGGGGACTAGGCCGATCCTCCGCACATAGCTGAATCGGATGAACTGATGAGCTGGCCGGTACTTCGGTGGGTGTGGGTCGTTGTTCTGAACGTGTCGATA
>NZ_JBSFYR010000062.1:0-46084 GCF_053599875.1 Streptomyces sp. NPDC005151
AGCGCAAGCGCGCCGAAGGCAAGCGGCACACCCAGGCGGTCCTCGCCCTGGCCCGTCGACGGGTCAACGTCCTGTGGGCTTTGATACGTGACGGACGGTGCTACCAATGCGAACTCCCAGTCACCACAGCGGCTTGACAACAGCATTAGGAGGTGGGGTCCTTCCGGGGCCGGTGGATGCTCGGTACGTCCCAGTCCCGGGCGACGCCCTCGGTGTCCGCGCCGGGCTGCGCGGGTCCGCTGCGTACGGAGACGGGGGTGGCGGCGAAGCGGGGTGCGGGGGCGGGCTGGGTCAGGCCGCTGTGTTCGACGAAGGTGGAACGGGCCGCGAGGTGCGGGTGGTGCGGGGCCTCGCGGAGCGACAGGACCGGGGCCACACAGGCGTCCGTGGCTTCGAAGACCTCGGTCCACTCCGCGCGCGTCCGGGTCCTGAACCGGTCGGCGACGACCCCCCGCAGCTCCTCCCAGCGGGTGAAATCCCTGCGGTCCGGGGCCCGGTCCTCGATGCCGAGGAGCTTGCTGAACTCGTCGTAGAACTGCTGCTCCAGCGGGCCGACCGCCATGTACTGGCCGTCGGAGGTCTCGTACGACCCGTAGAACGGGCAGCCGCCGTCCAGGAGGTTGGAGCCGCGCCGGTCCTGCCAGCCGCCGGCCGCCAGCATCCCGTGGATCATCGTGGCGAGATGGGCGGCGCCGTCGACGATCGCCGCGTCCACGACCTGGCCCGCGCCGCCGGGGGTGCGGGCGTGCTGGAGGGCGGCGAGGACGCCGACGACGAGGTAGAGCGAGCCGCCCGCGTAGTCGCCGACCAGATTGGCGGGGACGGTGGGCGGCTCGCCGGGCTTGCCGATCATGGAGAGGGTGCCGGTGAGGGCGATGTACGCGATGTCGTGCCCGGCCCGTTCGGCGAGCGGCCCGTCCTGGCCCCAGCCGGTCATTCGCCCGTACACGAGCCGCGGGTTGCGGGCCAGGCAGGCGTCGGGGCCGACGCCGAGGCGCTCGGCGACGCCCGGCCGGTAGCCCTCGATCAGGATGTCGGCGCGTTCGACCAGGTCCAGGACGCGGTCCGGGCCGTCCTCGGCCTTGAGGTCGACGAGCACCGAGCGTTTGTTGCGGTTGGTGAGGTCGTACGCGGGGTCGATGCCGAGCCCCGCGCCGCCGGGCCGGTCGACCCTGACGACGTCGGCGCCGAGGTCGGCCAGCAGCATCGCGGCGAACGGGCCGGGTCCGATGCCCGCCAGCTCGACCACGCGCACACCCGCCAGCGGGCCGTGCTCTGTCGTTGCCATCGAACCCCCAGCGGTGTGACACAACTGATGTAACAGTGACGATGCTAAGAATGCTCCGCGCTCCGCACAACCCTTTTGGCCGAGCAAGCGCTTAGACCGACCGGCAATGGGGGGGTGGGTGAAGGAGCGGGGCTGGGGTGCGTGCATCACAAGGCGGAGGATTGAGCCATGGCGGAGCCATGGTGATGGACGACAACGCCGCGAGGTGCGTGCCCCAGCCCCGTGACGCCGCCCCCCAAATTGCCGGTCGGTCTTAGTTCTTTCTCAGGGATCCTCCCCCACGAGCGCCGCCCGGCTGCACACCGCCACGAACCCCTCCGCTAACCTCTGCCTGCTACATCGGCGCCGGCCCCTGCGGAGGCACTTGTGAACAGGCAGAACGGGGCACAACGCCCCTTTGACATAGTCCTCTTCGGCGCCACCGGCTTCGTGGGTGTCCTCACCGCCGAATATCTCGCCGCCCACGCGCCCGACGGCTGCCGCTGGGCGCTGGCCGGCCGCAGCCCGGCCAAGCTGCAGAAGCTGCGCGAACGCCTGGCCGCCATCGATCCGCGCTGCGCGGACCTTCCGCTGCTGCACGCGGACGCCGACGACCCCGGTTCACTGCGCGCACTCGCCGAATCGGCCCACGTGGTGGCCACCACCGTGGGCCCCTACGTCTGGTACGGCGAGCAGCTGGTCGCCGCCTGCGCGGAGGCAGGGACGGACTACACGGACCTGACCGGCGAGGCGGAGTTCGTGGACCGGATGTTTCTGGAGCACGATGCGCGGGCCCGCGAGACCGGGGCGCGGCTCGTGCACGCCTGCGGCTTCGACTCCGTACCGCACGACCTCGGCGTCTACTTCACCGTCCAGCAGCTGCCGCAGGACGTGCCGCTGACCATCGACGGGTTCGTCCGCAGCAACGCCGTCTTCTCCGGCGGTACGTTCGCCTCGGCGCTCACCGCGATGGGCCGCGGCCCGCAGATGCTGCGCGCCGCGCAGGAGCGCCGGCTGCACGAACCGCGCCTGGTCGGACGCCGCGCCCGCGCCCGCTTCGGCACCCCGCACTTCAGCTCCGAGACCGGCACCTGGGCGCTGCCCCTGCCGACACTGGACCCTCAGGTCATCGAGCGCTCGGCGCGGGCGCTCGCGCGGTACGGCCCCGACTTCCGCTACCGCCACTTCGCCTCGGTGAAGACGCTGCCGATGGCGCTGGGCGGCACGGCCGCGATCGGCGCCCTCGTGGGCGCCGCGCAGCTGCCCGCCGCGCGCAGCCGGCTGATGGACCGGTACGAGCCGGGTGAGGGCCCGGACGCGGAGCGCCGGAAGCGGAGCTGGTTCACGGTGCGGTTCGTCGCAGAAGGCGGCGGACACCGGGTCTTCACGGAGGTCTCCGGCGGCGACCCCGGCTACGACGAGACGGCGAAGATGCTCGCCCAGTCCGCGCTCTGCCTCGCCCTGGACGAACTCCCGCCCACATCGGGGCAGGTCACCACGGCCGTTGCGATGGGCGACGCACTGCTGGAGCGGCTGCGCGGGGCCGGGCTGCGCTTCCGGGTCGCGGCGACGCGCTGAGCGGATTCGCGCCGGGATGCCGCGGCCGGCGGGCCGTCCCGGTGTCAGAACATCCAGGACGCGAGCGTGCAGATCATCGAGACGGTCCAGACGACCCCGGCAACGACACCGAGAGTCATCCCTATGACGACGCGCCGCTGGGCGACGTAGACGGTTCCGGCACGTGTGGACGTTCGATGATCGGTCATACGCACCAGCGTGCCGTTCATGATCGGCAAGTGGTATCCGTACACATACTCAGATACTCGGACGCGGGCGCCGTCGGACGCTCAGAGCCTGTCGGGCGACCTTCGATCGGGCGGACGCGGTCTGGTGCGTGCGATTCCAAGGCGCCGGAAGGCCCTCGGATGGGGTCTCCCCTGCTCGAACGAAGCTGAGAGCTCGGGGAAGGAGCTACTGGGGGCATTTCGGCAACGCAGGAAGCGTGCGTGCCAGGGCGTGGCCGCCCGATCAGAGGTCACCCGACAGGCTCTCAGGCGGTCGCCTCCCGGAGGACCCGCCTGCAGAGTGCGTCGGCCCTGCGGGTGGTCTCCGGCTGGCGGAAGTCCCTGGCCAGCAGGAGTGTGTGCGCGCAGGCGTTGTCCAGACCGGTCCGGTGGCCGACGGACACGTACACCGGCTTGGTGCCGTCCTGGGTGCGCAGCGCCCGGCCCACCTCCTCATCCCCGTCGACGAGCGGGGAGAAGTCGCCGCGCCGGGGGCCCGGCTGTTCGTACGTGAAGGTGAACGGGTTCTTGGCGACGCCGATGACCGGCAGTCCGGTGAGGACGCCGAGGTGGCTGGCGAGCCCGAACCGGCGCGGGTGCGCCCTGCCGTAGCCGTCGCAGACGACGAGGCCGGGGTCGACCGGGAGGGATTCCAGCACGGCCAACACGGTCGGTATCTCCCGGAAGGCGAGGAGCCCCGGGATGTAGGGGAAGGTCACCCGGCCGGTGGCGGTGGCCTCGGCGACGACGTCGAGGGTGGCCGCGTCGAGCACGACCGCCGCTGCCACGACGAGGTCGCGCTCGTCGTCGTAGGCGACGTCCACACCGGTCACCCGTCCGGTGCCGGGCGGCGGTCCCGGCTCGTCCAGCACCACCCGGGCGCGGAGGGTGTCCTGGATGGCGCGGGCTTCGGCTGCGTCGGCCGGTGTGCGGAGCGTCGTCATGGCGCCTTCCAGATTAGCTTGATTTTTAAGGCTGCTGCTGTGCCCCGTCGCGCCTGAGCATGTCCTTTTTGTTGCGTTTCTTGCCGACTGGGTGGCGGGGTACGGGGACGGAGGTGCGGCCCTTGGGGCGGCCGGGCCCAGGGTGGGTGGCTTTCGGCGTGCTGGCTGGAGTGCCCAGGATCCGCCGGATGCGGGGATAGCCACGGCGGACCCGGCCGGGAGTGAGCCGATCCGGTGTCAGTGGTTTCTCCCAGGGCCGGCGCAGGTCCTGGGTCAGGGGGTGGGCGAGGCGGAGTTGGGTGTAGGCGGCGAGAACCGTTCGACAGCGGCTTCGCCCTGGCCTACGAGCATCACATGGCCGCTGATTTCGGGGCCGCGTGCGCCGTCTACGACGAGTTGCTCACCCTGGCCGAGTCCATCGAGGACTCGCCCGACGTGCGGTTCCTGCGGGCGCACCTGCTGTCCGATCTCGCGAGCGTCCTGCTCACCGCCTCGGACCTGCCCGGGGCGCAGGACGCCGTCGAGCGATCCCGCGCCCTGCTCGACGGCATCGCGTCGGCGCCGATGGGGCCGCAGGGCCGTCAACTGTGGCTGGAAATCGTGCTGAAGATGCAGATCGCCAGGTCCGATCTGCTGCGCGGGACGGGGCGCCTGGACGAGGCGCTCGCCTGTCTCGACGAGGCGGCGGCCAGGCTGCCCGAGTTCGACGATCCCGAGGGACTGCGCACCGCCGAACTCGGCCTGAACCGGGTGCTCCTGCTGATGGACCGGGGCGAGTGGGGAACGGCCGAGGAGCATGCCACGGTACTGCTGTCCACCACTCCGGCGACCGCGGTGGAGACCGTGCCGCGCCTGCTGACCGCGCTCGGCGTGATCTGCTCCTCGACCGGGCGGTTCGACCCGGCCGAGGACTGCTTCGCCCGTGCGGAGGACAGCTTTGGGGCGTTGGGGAACACCGGTGAGCGGCAGTCGCTGCTCGCGCACCGGGCGTACGTCGCGATGCACCGGGGCGAACTCGACCGCGCGGAGCGGTTGTTCGCCGAGGCGTCCGCGTTCTTCGAGCGACAGCGGCGGTTCGGTGATCTGGCGGTCTGTGAACAGGCCCGTAGCTTTCTCGCCGGTCGGCGCGGCGACGCCACGGGAGCGAACGACCTCATGGCGGCGAGCCTGCACCGGTTCGAACAACTCGGTGCCTCGATCGCCGCCGCCGACACCATGCTGCTGGGCGCCCAACACGCGTACGAGCGGGGCGACATCGAGGAGATGAAGCGGCTGGCTCAGGAAGCCCGCGACGTCTACCAGGAACGGGAGATCCACGAGCGGTGCGCGCAGGTCGACCTCATGCTCGCGAGAACCCTCGAGGACAACCTGAACCGGACGGACCACGGCGATCACGAGACGGCGTCCATCGACGCCGCGCTCTCCCTCGCCCTCCCCGCCGCACTGGCTCTGGCCGCGGCGCGCCACGACTTCGTCACCGCCCACGCGCGCAGCCAGTGGCTGGAACTGGCAGACGACGCCATGCGGTTGGCCTTCCGCCTCGCCGTACGCCGCCAGGATCAGGGGCTCCTCTTCGAACTGGTGGAACACCGCTGCGCGGGCGCTGCGCTGGCATGGGGCCCTATGTCGGGGTCCGTTGTGTCCTCCGAAGACACGGCGTCGGTCTTCCCGGACGCGGCCATGAAGTCGGCGTACGGGGATACCGACGGCGGTTCGATGACGCTCGGGGGTGTGGCTGCGGAGGCCGCCGCCTCCGCCGGTCTGCGCGTCGCACCGCCGCCGAAGGTGCGGATGTCGGCGGAGTCCGGCCGTGTCGCGCTCCAGGAGTTCATCGCGGCGGCCGCCCGGTGGTCCAGGTCCGGCTGGCCGACGCGGGCGACCTGTTCATGACCTGGACGTGGGCCGGCGGCGCCCGGGGGTTCGGCACCGGCCAGGGGCCTGCTGCCGAAGTCAACCAGGCGGTGAGCGAGTTGGCCGCCGCGCTGCCCGGGGCGGGCGAGGGAGCGGCGGGGATGCGACACGCGTTCGACTCGGGCGCGCTGGCCGATCAGCGCACCGAGCGACAGCTCGCGCGGACGCTGGCCGAGGCTCTGTGGCCGGAGGGGCTGACGGCGCAGATTCGCCAGGTGTCGGCGCGCGCGGGCCGCCCGCTGGTACGAATCCAGCCGTCGCCCCGGGTCGCCCAGGTCCCCTGGGAACTGCTGGCCGTCGACGAGGACGATGTCCGGCTCATCGATCTGGCGGACGTGGTGACCACCGTGCCGACGTCGTTGCGACGACGGAACGCTTCTGAACGTCCGGCACCGGACACCGACCCGGTCGTCCTCGTCCTCGACCCCCGGGTGCCCGGATTCCGGGCCGACTCCCCCCTCGGCTCGGTCCTGGGGCCGCCCGGCTCGGATCCGGGGCTGCTGTCGCTGGTCCAGAGCCGCCTCGACACGGGCGCCGTCGCGCCGCCCCTCGCCACCCCGGTCGAGGCGTTCCGCCGCACCGACCTGGACCGCGACTGGCTGAGCGGAGTGCTCCGCAAGGGGGCACGCAGACTGATGTACGTCGGTCACGTCAGCGGCGCGCCGGTCGAGGGCGGGCGGAGCGAGGACGGCACCCTCCATCTGTGCTGTGGTCCAAAGACCGCCGGCCTGGCCGAGGCGATCCGCACCCATCGGCCGCTGTCGGCCAAGAACCTCCTGCTGGGCACGCTTCCCCTGCGTGCCGACGGGGAGCCGGGTGCGCAGATCTGGCCCGCGCCGCCGCGTGTCGCCCTGATCGGCTGCGAGAGCGGCGGCGATCTGCGGTTCGCCGAGTCGTTCGGCCTGGCTACGGCGATGATCCACAACGGTGCCGAACTGGTCACCGCCACCCGCTGGGTCCTGCCGACCAGCTTCGCGTTCCACCGGCTGGCCGGTCTGCCCGAGTCCGTACGCCCGCTGTCAGAGGCGATCATCGCCGTCGACACCGCCCACGAGCACCGCGACCCCGTGCACCGGCTCGGCCGCTGGCAGCGCGAGCAACTCGACCGCTGGCGCGCCGGCGGCCGGATCGAGCACTCGCCCCAGCTGTGGGCGGCCATGACCTGCATCGTCGTGTGACCGCGGGGCGATCCACCGGGACCTGCCACTCCCAGAGGTTGTCTGTCCGCTGTACGAGCCTCCCGGCAGAACCCGCCTCACGCACACATGGACACACGTTGTTGGCTCCCCTGCTCCTCCCCCATGCATGGGGGACGCGGCCGCCGTCGAGAACGTCGTTGACGGTGCCGGAATCCATGCTGGCGACCTGCGCTGGGGGACCCCGTTGTTCAGCCAGGTGGTCAGGCACGTGTGCCGCAGGTCGTAGACACGCTTGCCGGTCGGGGAGTCGTACTCCGTCTCGGGAAGGACCGTCTTGCGGGCCTTGGCCCAGACCCTGCGGTAGACGGAGCCTGTGAGCAGACCGCCTCTTTCGCCCTGGAACAGGATGTCGTCACCGCGAAGACCGTAGTTCTCGGTCAGGTCACGCAGGATCGCGACGAATGCGGGATGGGCCGGTACGACGCGGGTGGCGCCCTCGCCGCGGCCCTTGAGATGCCGTTCGTCATGAACTTGGCCGGTGTCGGTCACTGGCTCCTGAGCACCGGCGTGGTCATGGTGCTCTGTATGGCGGGTTGAACTGCGGGCGGCTGGATGTAGCGCGGCTGCGCAGGGCCCTGGTCGTGGCGCTTGTGCTTCCCGGGGTAGTACGGGGTGTCGGCGGCAATCCGGTCGATCGGCAGCAGTGTGCCGTCCAGGATCACGAACGCTTTCCTGCGGATGGTTGCCATCGCCTCGGTCAGGGTAGGGGCGCGGGTGGACGGAACCTCGACGGCCTCACGTATGTAGCGGTACACGGTCGCGATGCCGATACCGAACCCGGCCGCGAGCTGTGAGCTGCGAGTAGGTATCCCCGCACCGCAGATGAGCCAGGACGAGCAGAGCCTGACGGCCGGCAGAAGGCCGCCGCCAGCGCGTCCCGACCTGCCGTTGCCGGGCCAGGAGCTTCGTCATTCCGTACACCCGGGTCCCGCCAACACCCGGACCACGCAGTCAGGTTGGAAAGGCCTCAGTGTGCTGCATGACCGGGATGACAATGAAGCAATTGAGATCTTGAATCAGAGCAGGGAATCCCTGTCATGCGGTGGAAGAGTATTCATCTGCGTCCTGATTCATACTTCGGTCTCATCGAGGCAAGTGGTTTCCAGGAGCGAGGTATTGGTCATCGGCGCTGTGGTCCGGCTCGGCCGAGCGGTGCGCGTCAGGGACAGACGTTCACCGCCCAGCTGTCAGCGGATACTCAACGAGCCTCCCAGCGAGGCGCGCGCTTCTCGGCGAAAGCGAGTGGGCCTTCGAGCGCGTCCTTGCTGTGCATGCGCCGTTCTTCCCAGGGGTAGCGGGTCGCGAATGCCGACTCCATCGGCATGGTCGCGGACTTCGTGGCCGCTTCCTTGATTGCCCGGACGGAGAGCGGCGCACAGCGCAGGATGTCGGCCACCCAGCCGTCGACGCAGTCCTCGAGATCCTCGACAGGGACCACCTCGTTGACGAGGCCGAGTTCGAAGGCGCGATGTGCGTCCATCGGGCGACCGGTCAGAAGATGCCCCATCGCTGTCTTCCACGGCAACTGCCGGGTCAGCCGGAACACTCCGCCCGCCCCCGCCATGAGGCCGAGTTTGGCTTCAGGCAGGGCAAAGGTCGCGTCCGCGGAGGCAATGACGATGTCGCATGCGAGAGCGAGTTCGAAGCCGCCGCCCATGGCGTACCCCTGGACCTTGGCGACGACCGGCTTGGCAAGATCGAACCGCTCCGTCAAGCGTGGCCAGCCCGCCTTTCCGCGGCTGCCGAATGTGGCCGTGCTCGCGGTTCCCTCGCGGACACGGTCGGCCACTTCCTTCAAGTCCTGACCGACGGAGAAGGCGCGGGTCCCGGCGCCGGAGAGAACGGCCACCCACAGATCGTCGTCGGTTTCGAAGTCGTCCCATATCTCGGCGAGTTCCTCATGCATGCGTAAGTCCATTGCATTGAGGACCTCGGGCCTGTCGAGTGTGATTCGGGCAAGGTGGCCATTCTTCTCGTAACGCACTCTAGATCTAGGCTTCATGGGAGGATCGTAATATGCTCGGCAATCAATTTTGGGTGAATTGTTGAGCCGAAACCGACGGATTCCCGGCTCGTTGATCGAGTGTGATCGAGGGTGGGGAGATGCGGCGGCTGTCGCCCGCTGCTCAGGAGGATCTGCGGCTGTGAGTGGTCGCGGCGCTGGAGTCGGGGTGGGTGTCGACGGACGACCGGGCCGGGGAGAGTCGCCCGATGGGACTGCTCGTGGAGCCGCGCTGAAGGCGATGCGCGATACTTGCGGACGATCGGCCACTTGCTCAGTACAGTGACGCCGCCGTCCTCCGGAGTGGTGGCTGAGTAGGCGCCGCCCGTGGTATCCCAGCCGCTCTTGCTCCGGCCCACCACCGACGTCTGATACGGATATGGGGCGGAGGTGTTCCGCGCCAGCGCGTCGGAGGCGGGCTTGCGGTGCTTCTTGCGCCGGGCGGCCCGCTGCTCCAGACGCAGAAGCCTGGCCTGCTCGGATTTGGTCAGCCACTCGCCGTGGCCGTACGTGGTGCCGTCCGAAAGGGCGAGGGGCACGGTGATGCCGACGTCGATGCCGACCTCCGGCCCCCGGTGCGGTTCCGGCTCGGGGGCCAGGGTCTGGACGCGGAAGGCGATGTGCCAGCCGAGGGCATCCTTGACCAGCCGTGCCCCGGTGATCCGGTTGTCACCATCGGCCTGTCGGCCCACGGGCAGGTTCTTCGTCCAGCGGAACCGGACCCGGCCGAACTTGGGAATGTTGACCATCCCCCACCGGCGGTGGACGCGGGCGATGTTCAGGTCCCGGCCCTGCGGAATGTCCACCGACATCACCGACCGCAAGCGGGCCTTGAAGTCCGGCGCGGCCGCACGCCCTTCCCAGCAGTTCTTCCCGGCCTGGAGGTACGTCTTCAGAACTGCCTGCGCAGCCTGCGCCGCAAGGACGGCGAGGAAGTCGATGTCCTTGCGGGCCTGGCGTATCGCCGCGTCCGCGTTCGCCGGGGTCCGCTTGTCCTTCGGCATCATCTGCCACCACGCGTGCAGCAGATTCCACATCGTGCGCGCCGCATGAGCCTGCTCATCGGCCCTGGCCGAGAGCACCGGGTCCAGCGCCAGCCGGGCACGGTGCCCGAACTGCCGCTTCTCGTACCCGATTTCCGTCCGGTCGCCGGGTCCGTGCCGCTGCCCCGGCGCTGCCTGCGCTGCCGGCGTGACCAGTACCGCGGTCAGCACCGCCCCGCACAGCCCCCATGCCATCAGTCGTGTCGTCTTCCCCTTGGGCCTCATGGCGCAGGAAGCTAACCCACGGGCAGTACGCCGTCCAAAGTGCGCCGCCGCCACGCGGGCACGTGCGTCGAAGGGAGTGCGGTGCGGTGACGCAGCTCACTCCGTCGCGCGAGCACGGATCGGGAAGTTCCGTCGTCTCTGCCAGTGCCGGGAACCGTTCATCTGGCCGCAAGAGGGAGTAAGTCTTGTCCAGCGTTATCGAGCAGTCCGTGCAGGCCCGCATGGTCGCATCCGCGCCGCGGATGGAGACCCTTCCCGCCACCTTGCAGTACGACTGCAGGGATCCGTTCGCCGTGCGCATGGCCTTCCCTGCCCCGGCAACCCTGGAGGGAACCGAGGTGTCCTGGGAGTTCTCCCGCGAACTGCTGGCGGCAGGAATGGAAGGAGCGGCCGGGGTCGGGGACGTACGGATCAGGCCGTTCGGCTACGACCGTACGGTCCTGGAGTTCCATGCCGCCGAGGGCATCGCCATGGTGCATGTCCACACGGCGGAATTGCGTCGCTTCCTCGGGCGCGCCGAGGAGCTGGTCCCGTCGGGGCAGGAGCACCGGTTCCTGGATCTCGACCGGAGTCTGACGGACCTGCTCGGCGGAGCGTGCTGAGCCCGGTCAGTCCTTCTTCACGGCTTTGACCTCCACCAGGTTCCGGCCGTCGCAGTACATCACCACATCGGACTTCACGGCGGCGAAGGCAATGCAGTCCGACGTCCCGCGCCAGCGCACCGCGCCGTCGTAGCCGACAAGCAGCAGTCTCCGCCCGACCTGGAAGAGGTCCCCCACCACCTGCCGGGCCCCCGCCTCCAGCGCCTTGGGCGGCTTCCGGTCGACAAGGGCGGCGTCGAGCGGGCGGTCGGGGCGGCCGGGGGCGCGGATCAGGTCCGGGGAGCCCCTGCCGTCCGCCGCGACCACGTACTCCCCCTCGGCGAGCCGCCGGGGGTGGTGCTCCGGGCCGAAGTACGGATCGAGGACCAGGGCGCCGCCCCGCTCGGGCAGCACCAGGTCGTAGCCGGTGTTCAGCGGCAGGCTGGGGTTCCAGCGGCAGCCGGTGTGCGGATCGCGTGCGGCCTGCGGCTGGTCCCAGACGAAGTCGTACCGCCACCCCTTGTGTTCGTCTCCCTGCGGAGCGGCTGCCAGGACCGTCGCCCGGCAGCTCCCCTTGGCCGGTGCGGTGACCAGGAAGGTCCGGTAGCTGAACCGAGCGACCCGGTCGACGGTCCCGGCCGGAGGGCGCAGCCCGGGGATCCACTCCGGGCGATGCGTCTCCTCGTCCAGGGTGCCGACCCGGTCCTTGCCGATGACCAACGGCTCGCACAGCCCGGGGGCGGCTTCGCGGCCGCCCAGCGCGTCGGCGCCGCACGGGGTCCGTACCCGGTACGCCCCCGGGATCCGGCGGCTCCACTGCCGTGTCCCGCGGTGGACGTCCCAGGCGGTGAACCGGCAACCGGCCTCGGAGCAGGTGGCCGCTCCGATCGCCGGCCCGGTGGTGCCGGGCAGCAGGAGGACCCGGCTGTCGGGCGGCAGGGTGTGCCTCCAGAGCAGGGCGCCGCTGCTGGGGTCGGCGAGGGCGACGGCGGTGGGATCCGTACGGCCGGTGCGGCCTCCGATCAGCACGATGCCGTACGGGAGAGGGACCGCCGAGTGAGGCCGGCCCGGCAGCCGCGAGGTGATCGCGAACTCGGCGGGAAGGGCTGCCGTCCAGCCCTTGACCGGGGCGCGCCCGCCCTCCTCGCCCTCCTGCGGGATCCGGGCGAGCTGACGCCCCTGGCCGATGAGCCCCTCCTTGGCCACGAGCAGCGCCCAGCTGCCGTCCGGCCCCGGCGGGACGGTCAGCGGAATGCGCCGCTGCTCGGAGGGGACGGACACGCCGTCCCCGAACCTCGGTGGCTGCGGTCCGAAGCAGCCGGTCAGCACCGCACCGGCGCAGAACACCGTGAGCATCCTCAGGGCTCTGCCCGTCCAGCGACCTGTCATCGTCCGGCCCCCCGATCCGCCGCACGCGCCGGCACGGCCGGGATCAGCGTAAATCGTTTGCCGGGGCGCGAGGTCCCGTCGTACCGTTTGTGACGTCCTTGTTGTCGTCGGATCGGAGAAGGACGTTGCTCGTCTGAGGTCGTGAGACACCGCGTTGCGCGCCGTGTCCGGACAGTGCATGCCGTTCAGGTCTGTCATGTCTGTCATGTCTGCGCGCCCGAGTGTGACCTCAGCTCTTCGAGCCGTCCTCCGCAACCGGGGCTCCTCCTTGGCCATGTCCGTGGAACGCCCGTGACCGGTGTCTCGCCCGTTGCCCCCCTGCCCTTCCTCGCAACCGGGAGATCCGTATGTCTACCCCCATGACTCATATCGCCTGTTCGTCACTCTCCTTCGTCTGGCCCGACGGCAGTGAGGTCTTCGACGACTTCCAGCTGGCCGTGGGCCCCGGCAGGACCGGTCTCATCGGCCTCAACGGGTGTGGAAAGTCCACCCTGTTGCGGCTGATCGCCGGTGAACTCACCCCCACCGATGGCCACATCCGCTCCTGGGGCGAGATCGGGTATCTCCCGCAGAATCTGGTCCTGGACACGGCGCTGCGGGTCGATGCGGCCCTGGGCATCGCCGGTACCCGGGCCGCTCTGCACGCCATCGAGGCGGGCGACGTCCGCGAGGAGCAGTTCGCGGCCGTCGGCGACGACTGGGACGTGGAGGAGCGCGCCCGCGCGACGCTCGATCAGCTCGGCCTCGGTCACATCGGGCTCGACCGCACGATCGGCGAGATGTCGGGCGGCGAGTGCGTGCTGCTGCGCCTGGCCGCGCTGTTGTTGGCCCGCCCCGGGGTGCTGCTGCTCGACGAGCCCACGAACAATCTGGATCTGTACGCGCGCAGGCGGCTGTACGAGGCGGTCGACGCCTGGGCGGGTGTCCTGGTCGTCGTCAGCCATGACCGTGAACTCCTGGAGCGGGTCGACCAGATCGCGGATCTGCGGGACGGATCGGTCACCTGGTACGGCGGGAATCTCTCGGAGTACGAGGAGGCGCTCGCCGTCGAGCAGGAGGCGGCCGAGCGCATGGTGCGGGTCGCGGAGGCCGACGTGCAGCGACAGAAGCGAGAACTGGCGGACGCCCAGGTCAAGTTGGCTCGACGCAAGCGCTACGGACAGAAGATGTCGGACAACAAGCGCGAGCCGAAGATCGTCATGGGCAACCGCAAGCGGGCCGCCCAGGAGTCGGCCGGCAAGCATCGACTCATGCACGCCGGGAAGCTGGCGGAGGCGAAGGAGCGCCTCGACGACGCCGTCGAGGCGGTGCGGGACGACGACGAGATCAGGGTCGAGCTGCCGCACACCAAGGTGCATCCGGGCCGGGGTGTGCTCGTACTGCGCGATCTGGAACTCGCGTACGGGGCACGGGTGAGCGGCGGGTTCGAGCTGCGGGGCCCTGAGCGGATCGCACTGGTGGGCCGCAATGGCGCGGGCAAGACAACGCTGTTGCGGACCATTGCCGGTGAGCTGGCGCCGGTGTCCGGCGAGGCGACACCCCAATTGCCGTTGGGCTTTCTGCCGCAGCGTCTGGACGTGCTCGACGACGGACTGAGCGTGGTCGAGAACGTGGCGCGATTCGCACCGAATGCCACGGACAATCGGATCAGGGCGAGGCTGGCGCACTTCCTGTTCAAGGGGGCTCGGGCGGACCGGCCCGTGGGGACGCTGTCGGGCGGGGAACGATTCCGTGCGGCACTGGCGGCGCTGCTGCTGGCCGAACCGGCACCGCAGCTGCTGATGCTGGACGAGCCGACGAACAATCTGGACATGGCGAGCGTGCGCCGGCTGACGGCGGCTCTGGAGTCGTACGAGGGAGCACTGATCGTGGCGAGCCACGATGTGCCATTCCTGGAATCGCTCGGCATCACGCGCTGGCTGCTGCTGGACGGCGAACTGCGTGACACGACGGCCGAGGCGGTGGCGACGGAGCTCTGAGCCGCGGGGGACGCGGGGTGGATCCCGTGCCCCCTGTGCCACTGTTGCTCCGAGTACGCCGACAGCCCCGAGCACCCGCCACCGGGGCCGTCCCCACCCCACGCCGAAAACTGTAGGGAGCCTGCCCGTGCCCAGTAGAAAAGCCCTGGTCCGCCGCCCCGACCCGCGCCTCGCCGAGGGGCTCGTCACCCATGTCGAGCGTACCCCCGTCGATGTCCGCCTCGCGGTCGAGCAGTGGGAGCGGTATGTCGCCGTCCTCGGCGAGTACGGATGGGAGACGGTCGAGGCGAAGCCGGCGGACGGATACCCGGACAGCGTGTTCGTCGAGGACACCGTGGTGATGTTCCGGAACGTGGCGCTCATCGCCCGGTCCGGCGCGGAGTCCCGCCGGGGCGAGACTGCGGCCGTGGAGGAGGCACTGGCCGGACTCGGCTGCTCGGTGAACCGGGTGAGGGAGCCGGGCACGCTGGACGGCGGCGACGTCCTGAAGATCGGCGACACGGTCTTTGTCGGGCGCGGCGGCCGGACGAACGCGGAGGGGGTGCGGCAGCTCAGATCCGCGTTCGAGCCGCTGGGCGCCCATGTCGTAGCCGTGCCGCTGACCAAGGTGCTGCACCTGAAGTCCGCGGTGACGGCACTGCCGGACGGCACAGTCGTCGGGTATCCACCCTTGATTGATGAACCGTCGCTTTTCGGACGTTTCCTACCTGTTCCGGAGGAAGCGGGCTCGCACGTGGTGCTGCTCAGTGGCGGGAATCTGCTGATGGCTGCGAGTGCACCGAAGACCGCGGAGCTGTTTGCCGGGCTCGGATATCACCCTGTATCAGTGGATATCAGCGAGTTCGAGAAACTGGAAGGATGCGTGACCTGTCTCTCCGTACGCCTGCGCGACCTGCAGACATAACGGTACGTAGTCGGACTTCGCGCGGGCGGAGTTGGCGGGGGCCTTACTCCCGCTTTAACCTACGGTCTCGTAACCTACGAGACCGTAGGTACTTCTCCCGTCCCCAGGAGCCCCCGTGACGATCACCTCTCCCCACCTCGGCAGTTCAAAGGCGTGGACCGACGCCCAACTGCTGCACTCCCTGGAAGAGGTGGTGGAGAAGGAGCTCAACCGCCATCTCAGGGTCGCCAAGGACTGGATGCCCCACGAGTACGTCCCCTTCTCGGACGGCCGGAATTTCCCCGGCGTCTTCGAGGACGGTGAGGCGTGGCAGGCCGACCAGTCCAAGGTCACCGACATCGGCAAGATCGCACTGGTCGTGAACCTGCTGACCGAGGACAACCTCCCCAGCTACCACCACGAGATCGCCTCCCTGTTCGGCCGTGACGGCGCCTGGGGCACCTGGGTGCACCGCTGGACCGCTGAGGAGGGCCGGCACGGCATCGTGATGCGCGACTACCTGCTCACCTCGCGCGCCGTCGACCCGGACAAGCTGGAGCAGTTCCGCATGGCGCACATGGCGGAGGGATTCGAGTCCGACAACCGACACTCGATGCTGCACTCCGTGGCGTACGTCGCCTTCCAGGAACTCGCGACCCGCGTCTCGCACCGCAACACCGGTCACCAGTCGGGCGACCCGGTCTGCGACCGCATGCTGGCCCGGATCGCCACCGACGAGAACCTGCACATGGTCTTCTACCGCAACCTGCTCGGCGCGGCCTTCGAACTCGCCCCGGACCTGACGATGCAGGCCGTGCGTGACGTCGTGGTCAACTTCCGGATGCCCGGTCACGGCATGCCCGGCTTCGAGCGGGCCGCAGCGCAGATGGCGATCGGCGAGATCTACAACATGCGGATCCACCACGACGACGTGATCCAGCCCGTGCTGCGTTACCTGAAGATCTTGGACATCGACGGGCTCGGCCCGGACGGGCTGAAGGCGCAGGAGGAGCTGGGGCTCTACATGGGCGGACTGGACAGCGAGGCGGCCAAGTTCGACGAGAAGCTGGCCGCGCGCAAGGCGCGGATGGCCGCCCGCGCGAACGCCTGACCCGCCGCTCTCGCGGAGGCCTGCGCCCCAGGCCTCCGCGAAACGCCTGACCCACAGCCCGCACAGCACCCGACGGCCCACGAGCCCGCTCAATCATGGGCCGTCACCTCTGCGTGACGCGGCATCACGCACATCGGGACCGCGACGGTGATACGGGGGCAGCACATCGAGCGGCGTGGCGCCCGCGGTGACGAGAGAGACCTCGCCCGCCGGTCGGCAACCGCTGCGTGGAAGGCGCCGTGCTGTAGTCCCAGTCGTAGGCGGTCCTGAGGAGCTTCGGGATGGCGGCCGGAATCCCGATCTCCGGCTTTCGGTCGCGCCCTCCCGCCTCGACGAGCGCGACCCGGACCCGTGGGGTCCTCGGAGAGTCGCGCGGCCGGCATGCAGTCGGCCGATCCCGCCCCGACGACGATGTTGTCGTACTCGCTCAACCCGGCTCCCCGGAGATACGGACTCAGGACCGCGGAGGGGCGAAGTCTGGGATGTACAGGGGAAGTTCAGGCCCTGTCGCGCTCAACTCTGCGCAGCCGTTCCCGCTCCTTCTCCGAAAGTCCGCCCCAGACGCCGAACCGTTCGTCGTTATCGAGGGCGTACTCCAGGCAGGCCACCCGGCCCTCGCAGGCGTTGCACAGCTGCTTCGCCTCACGTGTGGAGCTGCCGGGGGCAGGGAAGAAGAACTCGGGTCCCGCTTGCGCGCAGAGCGCCGTCTCCTGCCAGGCGAGTGCGGGGTCGGTCACGGTGTTGATCAGCATGGCGCACACAGTGCCCGGTCGCGATAAACGACTGCTCAACGCCGCATCAATGCGCGGACGTACGCCCTCCGGTCAGCTTTCCGACGTGTCCGAGCTCTTGATCACGGCGAACTGCGCCCCGTACGGATCGGCGACGTTGGCGAACTTGCCCACGCCTTCCATCTCCATCGGCTCCAGCGTCAGCTTGCCGCCCAGCCGCTCGACGTCCGCAACCGTGGCGTCGCAGTCGTCGACCTCGAAGTACGGCAGCCAGTGCGGTCCCAGAACGCCCTGTGTCGCAACGGCGTCGAGGGGTACGAGCCCGCCGAAGTCGGCGCGCTCGCCGCCGCCCTCGGTACGGATCAGAGTGTAGGACCCACCGCCGCCGGGGTACGCCACCTGTTGGGTCTCCCACCCGAAGACCATGCCGTAGAACGCGGCGGCCGCGGGCACGTCCGGGGTGTACAGCTCGGCCCAGCAGAGCGAGCGCGGCTCGCTCATCACGCCCAGGCCGGTGTTCTTCTTGGGCTGCCAGGTCCCGAAGTACGCCCCGTCCCGGTCCGTGAAGCCGCCCATCCGACCGAAGTCGAGGACATCCATCGGCTGGAAGGGCACCGCGCCGCCGGCCTGCTCGACCGCCTTGGCGGTGGCATCGGCATCGGGCGTCCGGAAGTAGACCGACCAGGACGACTTCGCCTGCTCCGGAGTGACGGTCATGGCTCCCGCGACCGATTTCCCGTCCAGCATGAACATCCCGTACCCGCCGGTCTCGGGACCGCCGGGAACGAAGTCCCAGCCGAAGAGGCCCCGGTAAAAGGTGGTGGCCCGGTCGAGGTCGGGCGTGCCGAGATCGAGCCAGTTGGGGGATCCGGTGACAAAACCGGTAGTGAGCATGGTGCGCTCCTTCAGCGAGTCCCGCGTGTGCACTGCAGGGGTTTCTCCTGACCATCCGAGTCTTGCACCGGGCACTGACAACCGCAGACTGCGCAACGCGGGAAACCATTGCGCCTCGGCGCGGCCTTCATGGATGATCGGCGCATGACCACCAGAAAGGCTCATGCCTCGTAGGCGCCCCCTGCTCCGCCCCTCGGCCCACGCGCCGCCGGCACCTGTGCATGTCCGCAGCCGCCCGGTTCACGTTCCGCGTTCCTGCTTTCCTGCCGAGGAGCACCATGGAGTCCACACCTCTGACCCCGTACGCCCGTCTGCCGCACACCTACCGGGGTCTGCACATGATGAGCAGCACCGTCGACGCGTACGGCCGCGCGCACTGGCTGCTGAGCAAGCACATCCCCGTGCGTGGCACGTCCGATCCGCATCCGTACGAAGCCACGATGGTCACCGCGGACGACGGCCGTGTGTACGAGACACACCTCAGCGCGGTGCAGTTGTACTGCTCTGCCTTCGACGCGCTCCCGGACGGCGGATTCGTACTGGCGGAATGCTGCAGCACCATCGACAGGCAGCACGTGCAGGTCTTCGACGCGCTGGGCCGGTCGTCCTGGATGTTCCGGATGTATGTGCGGGAGCGCAAGGGCACGGACTGGTCGGTGTTCGACCTCGGCGAGTAGTACCGCCGCGGCCCGCCCCTCTCCGGGATCAGAAGAGGTCCAGGATCTCGTCGAGGGCCGCGATCGAGGGCATGTCTTCGGTGGCGGCGACGTCACGGCACAGCGCGCGCCCCTCGTAGCCGAGCTCGATCGACGCCGCGACGAGGTCCGGATCGTCGTCGACGAACAGGCTCTGTGCGGGCTCCAGCCCCAGGCCGGCGCTCGCGTGGCGGTACATGCGGGGGTCCGGCTCGGTGCAGCCGAGCTCGGCGGAGGTCGCGTACACCTCGAAGAACTCCCCCGGTCCGAGCCCGGCGTGAAGTCCGGGGAGATTGGGCCGGGCGTCCGACACGACCGCCATACGCACGCCGCGCCTGCGCAGCTCCTGGAGCGTTCCCAGCACGTCCGGGTACGTCTCCAGGACGCCTACGCGCTCAACGACGGCGAGTCTGCGTACGGGGTACGGACGTTGGCCGTCCCGGTGCTGGACGGCGCCGGTCCTGCGCGGTTCGCCCTGGCGGTACGGGCGACGCCCGAGGTGATCACGGAGGGGCGCACCGAGTGGTTCCTGGCGCGGGCGCGGTCCTGCGCCAGGGCGCTGGAGGTCCTGCTGCTGTCCCCGGCCGAACGCCGTCCGCCCGCGTCCTGACCGTGTATCGGGGCTCTCGCTCCGCCGGGCCTGCACTGTCATCGGCCCATGGCACGATATGTCTCACTCGGGCAGCTGCCGGGCAAGGCGGCAGCGGGGCTGCGCGGACAGAGGAACGTACATGACAGAGGCCGGGGAGACCGGTACCGGGGCGAGGGACACCGGGGCGCCGACGGGGAAGGCAGCCCGGGAGCTGATCGCAGAAGCCGAACGGCTGCTCGACGCGGCGCGTGCCGTGCTGGCCGACCACACCCGCGCGACCGACGCCATACACGCCGCTCTCACCCCGATCCTCGACTCCCTGATCCACCGTGAGCTGGCCGCGATCCCGGTCTCCCGGCTCAAGGACGTCACCGAGGGCCGGTTGCGCCTCGGCGCGGTCGAGCAGGCGGGCTACACGACGGTCGGTCAGGTCCATGAGGCCAATCGGTACGAGCTCCGCCAGATCCCCGGCGTCGGTGCGCAGACCGCCGATCAGGCGCTCGCCGCCGCGGGCCAGATCGCGCACGCGGTCCGGGACACGGTCGCCGTCCGGATCGACGTGGAGGCGCCCGACGAGTCCACGACCGCCCTGGTCATGGCGTTGCACCGACTGGTCGAGGCCGGTCCGGACGTCCGGCGGGCCGTGGACGCGGCCCGGCGGCTCGTCGGGCGGCTGGAGCCGCTGCTCACCGAGGCCGGACCGGCCCGCGGGCGGTTGCGCATGCTGTTCGCCGGGCGGCAGGCCCGTGCGGCGGCGCTCACTGCCGTCGCCTCTGTCCGGACCGTGGTCGAGGCGGCGGAGCGCGGGCTTCCGCTGCTGTTCGGGCAGGTGTCGGTCGATCTGCTGCGGGCCCCGGAGTCGGACCTCGCGGCGTGGGTCGACTTCGAGCTGCGGTCCGCCGAGTACTACAGCCTGCTCGCCGAGATGTCGGGCACGCGCCCCGACCGGGACGCCGCCGAGGGGTTCCTTCCGTCGGGGATCGCCGACCGGGTGCGCGGGCTGCGGCTCGACGATGCGCATCTGCGGGTCTCCCTGCGGGGCTACCAGTCGTTCGGTGCGCGCTTCGCGCTCGCGCAGAAGCGGGTGATCCTCGGCGACGAGATGGGGCTCGGGAAGACCGTGCAGGCGATCGCCGCGCTCGCGCACCTCTCGGCGCGGGGCGAGACGCACTTCCTGGTGGTCTGCCCGGCGAGCGTGCTGATCAACTGGGCGCGGGAGCTCCGGGCCCGGTCCACCCTGCGGGTGCTGCCGGTGCACGGCCCCGAGCGGCAGGAGGCGTTCGCCGATTGGCGCGAGCGCGGCGGGGTCGCCCTCACCACCTTCGACGCCCTGCACACCCTCCCGGCCGCCCGGGACGGCGGGAAGCGGCCCGGCATGCTGGTCGTCGACGAGGCGCACTACGTCAAGAACCCCGCCACCCGCCGCTCGCGCGCGGTCTCCGGCTGGGCGGGGCGCACCGAACGGGTGCTGTTCCTGACCGGTACGCCGATGGAGAACCGGGTCGAGGAGTTCCGCAGCCTGGTTCGTCATCTCCAGCCCGAACTGGCACCGTCGATCAGGACCACCCACGGGATCGCCGGTTCACACGCCTTCCGCCGCGCCGTCGCGCCCGCCTATCTGCGGCGCAACCAGGAGGATGTGCTGACCGAACTCCCGGCGCTGGTGCAGGTCGACGAGTGGGAGGAGTTCAGCGAGGCGGATCTCGACGCCTACCGGGAGGCGGTCGCCGCCGGACAGTTCATGCGGATGCGCCGGGCCGCGTACGCCCGTCCGGAGACCTCCGCGAAGCTGAACCGGCTGCGCGAGCTGGTCACGGAGGCCGCCGGCAACGGGCTCAAGGTCGTCGTGTTCTCCTACTTCCGCGAGGTGCTCACCACGGTCCGGGAGGCCCTGGGCAACGGGGTGTTCGGGCCGGTCTCCGGCAACGTCCCGGCCGCCCGGCGGCAGGAGCTGATCGACGAGTTCAGCACGGTGGACGGCCACGCGGTCCTGCTGAGCCAGATCCAGGCCGGGGGCGTCGGGCTGAACATGCAGGCCGCGTCGGTTGTCATCCTCTGCGAGCCACAGATCAAACCGACGATGGAGCACCAGGCCGTGGCCCGCGCCCACCGGATGGGGCAGATACGCACGGTCCAGGTGCACCGGCTGCTCGCGACGGACAGCGTCGACCAGCGGATGCTGGACATCCTGGCCCGCAAGGAGCGGCTGTTCGACGCGTACGCGCGGCGCAGCGACGTCGCCGAGACGACGCCGGACGCCGTGGACGTGTCGGTCGGGAGCCTGGCCAGGCGCATCGTCGAGGAGGAACAGCTACGCCTGGCGACGGTGCCGACGGAACCCTGAGCGGATTGTGTCAGCCTCGGTCCGTCGGCCTCAGGTCTTGTCGGTCATCGCCTTGTCGTTCATCGGCGTGTCGGCCGTCATGTCATGCATGGCATGGGGGTCGTAGCCCGGGACCGTGCCGTCCGCCTTGGCGACCAGCAACAGTCCGGCCAAACCCATGTCGGAGTGGCTCTGCACATGGCAGTGGTACATCCAGGCACCCGCGCCCACGTGTTCGCCCGCGATGACCTGGAAGCCGAAGGAGTCCGCCGGGCCGACGATCTTCGTGTCGATGACGCGGCTGGGATCGTCGGGCCCGGCGAGCAGCCCGGTGCGATTGTCCGCCCAGCGATGACCGTGGATGTGGAACGTGTGGTAGTACTCGCCGTGCGTGATCATGACCACTTCGAGCCGGTCGCCCACGGTGGCCTCGAAGTTGGGGCTCTCGTGGGCTACACCAAGCTCTTCGACGGCACGGCGACGTCGTTCGCCAAGTGGCAGCAGGTCGGCGGCGGCAGGTTCGGGCTCAACGCCGACGGAAGGTCAGGAGGCCGTGGCCGCATGCTGAGGCATGTGGTCACGGCCTCCGGGGTACCGGTGGCGCCATAGCCAGAACACCGTGCAGGAGACCAGCGACCAGCCGGCGAGCACCAGGTAGGGGAAGATCCGCTGGTGCCCCTGGTAGTAGACGGCGGCGTGCTGGGCGTTGACCGAAGCGCCCGGGGGGAGCCAGCGGCCGATGAAGCCCAGCACCGACGGCAGCAGCGGCCAGGACACTGCACCGCCGGAGGACGGGTTGCCGAGCAGCACCATCAGTCCCCAGGTGGGGATCATCGCCCAGCGCCCCATGAGGGTGTTGAACATGGTGAAGACCATGCCCGTGGTGAACATCGTGAAGGCGAGAATCATCCACGACTGGACGAACGGCAGATCGACGGAGCCGAGCAGCCAGTCCACCACGGCGGCGATCGCGAAACCGCCGAGCAGGGCGTAGGTGACGGTGAACCCCATCCGCTCCAGGGGATTCAGCGCCTTGGCGTGCACGCTCAGCTGGATGGCGCCGATGAATCCGACGACCACGGCGGCGAGCGAGATATAGAAGAGGGCGAGGCCGCGCGGATCGCCCCGCTGCAGGGGCTTCACGTCCGTGACCTTGACCGGCACCTGGGCCGCTTCCCCCACCTTCAGCGTGGACTCGGCGAGCAGCTGGGCGACCGAGGCTCCGGACGCGCTCGCGACATCCACGGCGACCCCGCCGTTCGCGGACCGCAGGACGGCGAAGGCCTTCTGTTCCTCCAGCGCGGTGCGGGCCTCGGCTTCGGTGGCGTACTCGTGCAGCACCAGCGAGGTGTCGAGCGCGACCTCCAGCCGGGCGAGGAATGCCTTGTCGCGCGGAGTGCCGAGGTCGCCGACCGCGGCGGCCGGGATGTTGCGCGGGGTCGGATTGGCCATCGCGTACGTGTAGGAGCCGGCGAAGAGACCGGCTGCCGCCGCGATGATGAACAGCAGCACGACGGCGGGCAGATACGGGGACTCCTTGAACGCCGCCCAGCTGTCACCGCGGGTCCGGGGGCGGGCGTGTTCCCCGTACGGAGTGACGGGCTCCAGATCGGGCGCGCTCATGCCTCCCCGTCCTCGTCGTGCCGGGCGCGGCTCGGCTGAACCCGCTTGGGTTCGCCGGGCATCTTCGGGTACTCCGGCGGGTAGGGCATGTCACCGAGCCCGCGCTCCCGCTCGTCCCGGTCCGCCAGTTCCAGCAGCCGGTCGAGCCGGAAGGCGTGGTCGTCCATGTCCGCGTGCACGTCGCCGACCTCCGCGTACCGCTTCGGCATGGTGCGGATGTCGAAGTCCCGCGGCTCGGCGTCGTCGATCTCGTCCCAGCGCAGCGGTGCGGAGACCGGAGCGTGCGGGCGGGGCCGCACGGAGTAGGCGGAGGCGATCGTCCGGTCGCGGGCGGTCTGGTTGTAGTCGACGAAGATGCGTTCGCCGCGCTCCTCCTTCCACCACGCGGTGGTTACCCGGTCCGGCATCCGGCGTTCGAGTTCGCGGCCGGCCGCGATGGCCGCGCGACGGACCTCGGTGAAGGTCCAGCAGGGTTCGACGGGGACGAAGACGTGGATGCCGCGGCCGCCGGAGGTCTTGGGCCAGCCGCGCAGACCGTGGTCGTCGAGGACGGCGCGCAGCTCATGGGCGGCGGTGACCGCGTCGGCGTAGTCCGTGCCGGGCTGCGGGTCAAGGTCGACGCGGAGCTCGTCCGGGTGGTCGGTGTCGGCTCTCCGTACCGGCCAGGGGTGGAAGGTGAGCGTGCCGAGGTTGGCCGCCCACAGGACGGCGGCGAGTTCGGTGGGGCAGATCTCGTCGGCGGACCGGCCGCTGGGGAAGGCGATGCGGGCGGTGGGGATCCAGTCGGGGAGGTTCTTCGGGGCGCGCTTCTGGTAGAAGAAGTCGCCGTCGACACCGTCGACGAAGCGCTGGAGTGTGGTCGGCCGGTCGCGCAGGGCGCGCGTGATCCCGGCGCCCACGGAGAGGAAGTACTCGGCGACGTCCCGCTTCGTGTAGCCCTTCTCCGGGAAGTACACCTTGTCGGGGTTGGACAGCCGCACTGCCCGTCCGTCTGCATCCAGCTCCACCGCTGCGCCCATGGGGGCCACGGTAGGCCGGGCCCACATATGCCGCATATCGGGAGCCACGTCGAGGTATCCGAGCAAGAATCGGTCCATGGACCTGCCGGTGATGCCGCCCGTGAAGCCGATGCTCGCCAAGTCCGTGTCCCGGATCCCGCCGGGCATGCAGTACGAGGCCAAGTGGGACGGCTTCCGGGCGATCGTGCACCGCGACGGCGACGAGGTGGTGATCGGCAGCCGCACCGGCAAGCCGCTCACCCGGTACTTCCCCGAGCTGGTCACGGCGGTCCGGGAGAATCTGCCGCCTCGCTGTGTGATCGACGGCGAGATCGTCGTCGCGTACGACGGGAAACTGGACTTCGACCGGCTCAGCGAACGCATCCATCCGGCCGATTCACGGGTGCGGCTGCTCGCCGAGCAGACCCCGGCCAGTCTGGTCGCCTTCGACATCCTCGCGGTGGGCGACGACTCGCTGCTCTCCACCCGGCAGGCGGACCGCCGCTCCGTCCTGGAAGCGGCGCTGTCCGGCGCCTCGGCCCCCGTCCATCTCGCCCCCGCGACCACCGACCCGGCCGTCGCCCAGCAGTGGTTCGAACGGTACGAGGGTGCCGGGCTCGACGGTGTCGTCGCCAAGCCGCTGGATCTGCCGTACCGCCCGGACGTCCGCGTCATGTACAAGATCAAGCACGAGCGGACCGCCGACTGTGTGGTGGCGGGATACCGCTTCCACAAGAGCGGCCCGGTCGTCGGCTCGATGCTGCTCGGCCTGTACGACTCCGAAGGCGTCCTGCAGCACGTCGGGGTCTGCGCGGCGTTCTCGATGAAGCGCCGCGAGGAGCTGGTCGCTGAGCTGGAGCCGTTGCGGACGGAGTTCGCCGACCATCCGTGGGCGGCGTGGGGGGATGCCGCCGCCCACGAAACCGCCCGGCTGCCCGGTACACCGAGCCGCTGGTCCGGGAAGAAGGACCAGTCATGGGTGGCGCTGCGTCCGGAGCGGGTGTGCGAAGTCGGTTACGACCACATGGAGGGCGACCGGTTCCGGCACACGGCCCGGTTTCGCCGGTGGCGGCCCGACCGCACCCCCGGGAGCTGTACCTACGCACAGCTGGAAGAAATGGTGCGGTACGACCTGGCCGAGGTGCTGTCAGCCCGCTGATATCGCGCCCGACGGGGTGGCGCAGCCCCAGCCACCGTCCCGCCATGCCGGCCGCGGACGGGACGGGGCGACGGACGCAGCTGTCTGTGTCTCCTCGCACTCGGCAAGCGGCTCCATCAGGCTCGGCAACACCGTGGTGCCGGTGGGTGCCGGCGACCTCCAGGTCGACATGGTCACGCACCCGGGCGGTGGCGCGACGGTTGTCTCGCCTCCGGGCGGCGCGCTCGTCGCCGACTCCGCGCAGATCCCCGGTGGGCTGCTCGGCCTGATGTCCACCGGGGCGCGTACGGAGAGGTCGCCGGCCGGACACCCCTAACGATCGTCGGCGCGGCCGTCCGGGTCGTCGGGGTCGTCGGACGTCAGCCACTGGTCGGTGACCGGGTGGTCCGGCATGGCCGCCACTATGTCGGTGAGCCGCCCGCAGAGCCGGTTGATCTCGTCGTGGGTGCGGTTCCGCTCGGTGATGACCGCCGCGAGCAGCAGCGCGGTCAGTGCCGTGGCGCCGTTGAAGGCCTGGAGCGTGACCATATTGGTGAAGAGCTCCTTATGGGCGAATGGACCGGCCCCGCGGCTGGCGGCCAGAATCGCCAGCATGGAGACTCCGAGCGCACACGACGCGGCGCCGGCGCGTTCGAATCGGAACGCGGCCCAGATCAGGAACGGGAAGACAAGGAAGAGCAGGGAGGCACTGCTGCTGCCCGTCGCCAGGAGCGTGACCGCAAGGGTGCCGAGCAACAGGGCCGCCGCTTCGGCCCACCGCCGGAGTGCCACACCGCGTGGCCACCGCGCCTCGCGAAGGACGAGCAGAAACGGTGCGACGACCAGCACCCCCATGGCGTCGCCGGTCCACCACACCGACCACGTGGGCCAGAAATCTCCTGCCGGCACGGCGCCGGAGAGCACCAGCACGCTGCTGCCCATGGTCGCACTGATGAGCATCCCGCCCAGGGCGCCGATGAAGACCAGCGCCAGCGCGTCGCGCAGCCGGTCCAGATCGTTGTGGAACCCCGCACGCCGCAGCATCAGGTAGGAGCAGACCGGTGCGAGCGTGTTTCCCACCATGATGACCAGAACGGTGAGAGCCGTCGGTCCGATGGACACGTTCGCAAGAAAGGCCCCGATCGCAATGCCCGGCCAGACGCGGAGCCCGAAGACGAGCAGACCGGCCAGGGCAATGCCGGTAGGGGGCCAGAGCGGCGTGACCTGTCCGCGCACCAATTGTTCGAGGAGACCCAGCTGGGCGGCCCCGTAGTAGGCGGCTGCGACAGCGAGGACCAGGAGAGTCGCGGCGCCCTTGCGCCGAAGCTCCGGATTGGTCACCACGGCAGTCATCAGACACCACCTGGAAGGGCTCGACCGGCCATGACGGGCCGGGAGCCACCTCGGTCGTTGCAGCGCGGAACATGCAGCGCGGGCCATGGCTACCCCGCGCCGGGGAGGCCGGCATATCGGACGACGAGGACTGCGGCATCGTCGCAGTGGCCCGTCAGATCGGCCACCTTCACCACGTCACGAGCCAGCTCGTCGGGGTCGCCGTCGTAACCACTGCAGACCAGCCGTACCACCTCCTCCAGCCCTTTCTCCATCGGGCAGGCCGGTCCTTCCACCACCCCATCGGTGACCATGACCAACGATCCCGGCTCCGTCAGCCATCGTCGCGTCACCGGATAGACCTCCCCGGGGAGTATGCCGAGGGGCGGACCGCCACTGTCGAGGATGATGCCGGAGTGACCGGCGGACGTGGCCCAGACCATCGGGATGTGGCCTGCGCGGGAGATGGCGAGCGCGCCGCTGAGCGGGTCGAAGGTCAGGAAGCAGCAGGTCGCGAAAAGGCCGCAGCCCATGGAAATGAGCAGATCATTGGCGCGGCTCAGTACCTCGCCCGGATCGGTCGTGGCGCAGGCGAGGGCCCTCAGGCTGGTGCGGGCCTGTCCCATGAAGGCAATGGCTTCCACGTCGTGACCCTGCACGTCACCGATGGCGATCCCGACCGCCCCGTTCGTCATCGGAAAGGCGTCGTACCAGTCGCCCCCTACATCGAGACCGTCATGCGAGGGGGTGTAACGGGCCGCGATGGCCAGGTGGGGCAGCTGCGGAAGCCGGGGCGGGAGCAGATGGCGCTGCAATGCCTCGGCCAGTTCCACGCGCGCCCGCTGGATCCTGAGCCGCTCCAGCGCCTGGTCGACAAGACGCCCGAGGGTGAGCAGGGCTTCCTGGGAGCTGTCGGCATGGGTGGTGCGGTGTCGGCGCATGGGCCCCTCCGGGGGCGTTCCTACATGACCCGTATACCACCTTAGTTCTCTTCGTACCGGGGGGCCGGACTACTGGCTGACGGTGCAGGGACCCTCCAGCGGGATGGGGTCACCGCCGTTGATGGGACTTCTCCGAGGTAGGCGGATCCGGTCCAGCCCTGAGGAACCGTCGCCGACGACGACGCCATCGTCAACAGGCGTCACGACTTCGTGCCAGGCATCGTCGGCATGGTCGGCGGGCAGGGGGCAGAGGGCTCACTCGGAATACAGGTGGTGTCCTGGTTCATGGTGATCGCGTTCCCGGGGCCGGAGAGGGAAGCGGTGGTGGTTCCTCTCCGACCCGGCCTTCCTCGACCAGCTCGCCCGGCGCGAACTCGCACCCATCGCGGAGATCAGCGCCAACCGGCGCGAGCGGCTGATCGAGACGTTGCGGATCTGGCTCGAAACCCGCGGTACCGCCGCCCAGATGGGCGAGCTGCTCCACGTACACCCGCAGACGGTCCGCTACCGGATGCGCAATCTGGAGACCATCTTCGGCGAGCAAATCGTCGACCCCGAGTCGCGGTTCTCGACCGAGGCGGCGCTGCGTGCGATGCAGCTGCGCGCCCGCAGCGACGACGCGCCGCCCTGATCGGCGCAGCGCGGATTCCGACCGAGCACGTACCTCACGCGGAGTCAACTTACTTGCGAGTAAGGAGAAATAGCCGGTCACTCTCAAACGGTTGCCAGACGGAGACGTTCTCCATGGGAAACCCGGAACTGCTTCCCGTTACATAAGGAGGAGTCGACCGCCCACCCGGCGGCCGCGGAGCACCACCTCCTGGTCAACCATCCGAGAGGGAAACCCCCCATGACCGCCTCGCACCTCCTCGTTCCCGTGCCGATCCCGGACCGCGTCGCCGAACTGATCGGGTCCTGCATCCCGCCGCACATCGTGCGGGCAGAGTTCGACGCCGAGTGCGCCGCCCGCGAGGTCCGCAGGTTCCGCGGCCCGCGGCTCTGCATCGAGGACCAGGCGGACCGCGAGCAGGCCCTGTCCGAACTGGCGCAGGCCAACAAGGTCCTGGCCGCCCACCATCCCCGGCTGGCGGTGCGCCCCGGCAGCTCCTGGTGACTCACCCGCATCCGACCCGAGGGTCGCTGCCTTTTGCGTCTCCGAACCTCAGGCCGGCTCCGATGTCTCCGCGACGACCACCAGGGCCCGTTACGACGAATCCCACGAACGCCGGGCGCGAAGCCGGACGATGTGCCTGCGTCGCCCCCGATTCCACCCGGTCCGGGGGCGGTTGGATGTGCACACTGCGGGCGTGGGGGGCGCTGTCGCCGGAGAGTGCGGCCCGACGCCGGGCTGCTGGTGGAGTGGGCGGCCGCGGTCCGGCCGATGTCGGGACGGCCTGAACTGCGCGGCTCCGGCTGAGGCATCGGCCAAGGAGGGTACGGAGCGGCGTGACGGGCTCGGCGAGCGCCCCTGCCGCCCATCAGCGCCGATCGAGATGCCGTGGGGGTGGCCGGCTGAGACGCGAAACCATACGATCACGTGTGACCGGCGCACGGGGGCGGAGGCGACTTCGGGCCCCGGGCAAAGACGCCCTGCCCGGAAGGGGTGAATCCGTCGCGAGAGAATGTCGGGCAGTGGCGACACGTGCGACTCCTGTGGGGCAGAGGTCAGGATGCTCCAACGTGGTGAACGGGCAACGCCATCAAGGTTATTGATCCGCTGTCCGCCCCCGCACCCCCTGGGAGAACCTCATGCCTGCCGGTCCGCGCCCGTCCGTCCTCTTCGTCACCGACCTCGCGTACCAGGCGCGCGGCCGCCGCTACTGCGACGAGGACATCTTTCTCACCTCGCGGCTGCGCGAGGAATTCGATGTCGCACTCTGTCATCCGCGCGACGCGGCGGCGCTGCTCGACGGCTTCGACGCCGTCGTTGTCCGCAACAGCGGTCCGGTGCTGCACTACCAGGAGGCGTACGACGCGTTCTGCGCCCGCGCCCGCGAGCGGAAGGTGCCGGTGTACAACCCGCTGACCGGGCGCGGTGACATGGCGGGCAAGCAGTATCTGGTCGATCTGAGCACCTCGAAGTACCCGGTGATCGCGACCGTGGACCGGGCGGGCGATCTGGGGCAGCTGCCCGGGGCGGCTGAGTATGTGATCAAGCCGAAGCTGGGCGCGGACTCGGTCGGGCTGCGCTTCGTCACGCCGGACGAGCTCGCGGCCGAGGTGGGCGCCGAGCCGGACGGCACCGTGCTGGTTCAGCCGAGGATCGACTTCCGCTACGAGGTGTCCTTCTTCTTCATCGACCGCGACTTCCAGTACGCGCTCTACGCACCGCACCCCGAGCAGCGCTGGGTGCTGGAACCGTACGAGCCGACGGTGGCGGATCTGGACTTCGCCCGCCGGTTCGTGGAGTGGAACGACCTCGCCCACGGCATCCAGCGCGTCGACGCGTGCCGGACGGCGGACGGTGAGCTGCTGCTCGTCGAGCTGGAGGACCTCAATCCGTATCTTTCGCTGGACCGGGTGACGGACGAGGTGCGGGAGGCCTTCGTGGCCCGGATGAAGAAGTCGGTACGGGCGCTGCTGCGCTGACCCGGCCGCCCGTCCCCCGCATGCGGGCCCGGACCGTCTCCGGCGCCCGGACGGAGTGGGTCGAGGAACAGCTCTGGATCACGACGGTGAGGGCGTGCCCGAGATTCCGTCGGCGCATCTGTCGTACGCGGATCTCGCGGTGGCGCTGGTGGACGGGTTCGAGAAGCCGACGCTCCACCGCACGCGGGTGTCCGTCTTCAACTGAGCCGGGCACGGGCAGCCGTCAGTCGACGAAGACCGCCGTCGCGTAGACCCAGGCGCCCTCGTGCCGGACGAACCGGCTCTTCTCATGGAGCGAGTCCGGACGGCCGTGGTCCCTGTAGTGGGCGCGGAAGGTGACCGTGCCCGTGGTGTGGAACGCGCTGCCGTCCGTCGTCTCCAGGATCTCCAGGCGCACCCAGCGCATGCCGGGATCGAAGTCGACGACGGGCGGCCGGGTGTCCGGGTGCCAGGTGCGGAGGAGATACGCCGCGTCCTGGACGACGAAGGCGGCGTACCTCGAACGCATCAGCGCCTCGCAGGTCGGCGCGGCGGCGGTGCCGGCGTGCAGTCGTCCGCAGCAGTCCGCGTACGTGGCGGGCAGGCCGCACGGGCACGGCGAAGCCGGGGTGATCGCGGTCACCGGGGCGTTCCGGGTGCTCGCGGCGGAGGGCTGCCGGGGGCGTGTGCTGCGTCGGGACATGCGTCCATTGTGACCTGTGGCGGGCGGGTCAGTGCGTCCGGGTGAACGTGCGCCGGTACTCGGTGGGGGTGAGCCCGGTACGGCGGCGCAGCTGGGCGCGCAGGTTCGTCGCCGTACCGAGTCAGCCGGCGCGGGCGACCAGATCGAGGCGTTCCTCGCCGCGCTCCGGCAGCCGCGAGGATTCTTGCGTCCTATGCGTTGCACAGCACTCCCCCTTCGTGGGGCCCAGCACCGAAGATGGGGATCATGAGCGATGACACGACGAAGGCCGGCCCGGACCCCATCCTGCTGAGCGAGGTCCTCACGACATTCGAAACCCTGTGGAGCCCCCGGATCGTGACCCGCGTCAACGACTACGACGTACGGGTCGCCAAGGTCCGGGGCGAGCACGTCTGGCACGTCCATGACGACACCGACGAGTTCTTCCTCGTCCTCGACGGCACGCTGGACATCGTCCTGCGCGAGGACGGCGGCGAGCGCACGGTCACGCTCGACCGGGGCGCGGTGTTCGTCGTCCCGCCCTCCACCTGGCACAAGCCGTTCTCGGCGGACGGCGCCTCGCTGCTGCTGTTCGAGCCGTCCGGTACGTCATCGGTGGGCGACCGGCACGACGACGTGCCCGACCATGTCGACGCCACCACCGGACACACACTGGAGGGCTGAATCGACCGGGCGAAGGCGTGGGTTGACACTCCGTCGGACACGGGTCAGAGTCCCGCCGATGGAGATCACCGAGTTGACCCCCGCCGAGCGCCGTGTCCGGGACGCCTTCCCGCGCGGTGTCGCTGTCGATTTCCGTACCGGAGTGGAGGCCGAGGACGACCCGGAGACCGGGGAGGGCTGGGGTCCTGAGCGCACCGTGCGCGCCGAGTTGCTGAGGGCGCTGCTGGTCGGCGGCCTGCGGGAGGACGGCCAGGTGTCCGCGCTGCGCATCCTGGGCGCACGGATCACGGGCACGCTGAATGTGCGGTACGCGATCGCCGAGTGCGCGGTGCTGCTGGCCGGATGCCATTTCGAGCAGGCACCCAACCTGTACGGCTCGCAGCTTCGGCAGCTCAATCTGAGCAATTCCGTGCTGCCTGGCCTGATCGCCGCGACCATCCGGATCGACGGTGTGCTGCGGCTCACCGACTGCCGGATTTCCGGTCCGGTCCGGCTCGGCGGCTCGAAGATCACCCAGGCGCTGTTCTTCGACCGGACCCGCATCGGGGTGAACGCGGACGGCACGCCCGCACCCAACGACGAGGCCGTTCTCCAGCTGAATCACGTGGCGGTCGGGGACGACCTGTGGTGGCCCGGACTGGTCGTGCACGGTGAGGTCCGGCTCGGTGGAGCCGCCGTCACGGGGCAGATCCAGCTCGACGACGCCGAACTGCACCACCCCGGGGCGACCGCGCTGCAGGCCGAGAACCTCACCGTCGGATCCGATGTCCACGGGATGCGGATCCGGGTCCAGGGGCGGGTCAATCTGCGCGGCGCCCGGATACCGGGCCAGCTCAACCTCGCGTACGCCCACCTGTCCAACCCCGGCGGCGTCGCGCTGCGCGTCAGCAGTGCCACCATCGGCGAACTCTGGCTGCGGGAGGCTGCCCCGATCGAGGGCGGGATAAATCTGCGCCGGGCGAAGTTCGATCTCATCCACGCCGACCCCGCGGTCTGGCCGCACCGTGCCCGGCTCGACGGTCTGACGTACACGGCCCTGCTCCCCCACCTGCCGGCCGAGCAGCGGCTGCCGCTGCTCGAACGGGAGGAGGAGGGCTACGTACCGTACGCATACGAGCAGTTGACGGCGGCGTACCGGCGGATCGGCGACGACGACGCCGCGCGTACGGTGCTCCTCGCCAAGCAGCGCAGACACCGCGCCACCCTGCCCGCGTACGCCCGGCTGTGGGGGCATCTCCAGGATGTCACCGTCGGGTACGGCTTCCGGCCGGTGCGGGCCGCCGCCTGGCTCTTCTCGCTGCTGCTGGCCGGGTCGCTGGTGTACACGCTGCATCATCCGAGCCCTCTGAAGGCCGACGAGGCTCCGCCGTTCAGTCCGTTCGTCTACACACTGGACCTGCTCCTGCCGATCGTCGACTTCGGGCAGGAGCGGGCGTTCAACCCTCAGGGCTGGTACCAGTGGCTGTCGTACGTCCTGATCGCGACCGGGTGGCTGCTCGCGACGACGATCGCCGCGGGCATCACCCGGTCGGTCAGCAGGCAGTGAGCATGCCGGTGACGCCTGTTCGAGGATGGTCTCCGGCTCTCGGGCATCGACCTGGATGTACTCGGTGGCGCCCTCGGGGGTGGAGCGCAGCAGGGCCGCCGCGTGCGCAAGGACGATCGGGACTGAGTGTGGCAAGGACAGACGCCGGACGCGTCAGATTCCGGTAAGGAGGAAGTCCGCCTGGCCGGCCTTGGCTCCCTGGATGAAGGCGGCGATCTCACGGTGGGTGTAGATCAGGGCGGGGCCGTCGGGATCCGCGGACTGGCGTACAGCGACTCTGCCGTCGGCCAGCTTCATGGCCTCGACACAGTTGCCGCCGTTCCCACCGCTCCACGGCTTGTACCAGCCTTCGGAGCCGAGTTCGCCGGCGGGCATGCCGTTGTATATGGGGTCCATCGATCACAGCTCCTTGCGGAAGTCCCGGAGGATTTCCTTCGTGCGTTGTGCAGTTGCGGCCTGAGCCGCCATGCGGTCCATGACTTCGAGGTAGGAGGCCACCTCGGGGCGCGCGTCGAAGTAGACGGCGCCGGTCAGGTACTCGCTGTACACCATGTCGGGCAGTTCGGGGACGGCGAAGCGGAAGAGGACGAACGGGCCGTAGGTGCCCGGGTGGTGGCCGGTCTCGAACTCCGCGATCTGCAGTGTCACATGGGGCATCTCGGTGGCGTCCAGCAGCCGGTCGATCTGCGCGCGCATGGCGTCGACGCTGCCGACGGGACGGCGCAGGACCGTCTCGTCCATCACCACCCACAGCTTCGGGGCATCCGGCCGCGTCAGCAGGGACTGCCGCTCCATCCGCAGCGCCACATGGCGCTCGATGTCCTCGGGCCGGGTCTGGCCGACGGCGCCGGTACGCATCACCGATCGGGCGTAGTCCTCGGTCTGCAGGAGTCCGGGGACGAAGTGCGGTTCGTACATGCGCAGGAGGTTCGCTGCGCCCTCCAGGCTGACGTACATGCTGAACCAGTCGGGCAGGACGTCGTGGAACCGCTGCCACCAGCCGGGCTTGTTGGCCTCCTCGGCCAGCTCGACGAAGGATTCGGCCTCCTCGTCGGCGATCCCGTAGGCCTTCAGGAGCAGTTGCACATAGGGGATCTTGAGCGCGACCTCGGCGTTCTCCATCCTGCGTATCGTCGCGGGAGCGACCCGGAGCACCTTGGCAGCCTGGTCACGGCTCAGGCCGACGCGCTCCCGCAGATCCTGCAGGCGCTTGCCGAGAACGACCTGACCCACAGTCGGGGCGGACCGCGGTTCGCTCACTTCAGACCTCCCGATGCTGTTTGCGAGCAGTGTGCCATGCATATGCCGCCAAAGACACGGCCACTCTGAAATTTTCAGAGTGCCCCTTGCCAAGTGTTCACGACAGGGGGAGAGTTGGTGAGTGAACCAGTTCACGTAGTCATGCCCGCCCTCATGCCCTGGGATGCGAGGCGTGACGAAGCCCCCCACTGTGAGGAATCGGTCGTGGCACCTGGCAGTGCGCTCATCCCCCGGCTCATCGACCTCAGCCCCGGGACGGAAGCGCTCCGATACTGCTTCGCGCTCCCTGCGCACCCGGAGTCGGTGGCCGGTGCACGGCGGCTGACACGCACCCGGCTGGACGAGTGGCAGCTGGACACGGAGGCGCACGACGCGGCGATCCTGATCGTGTCGGAACTGGTCACCAACGCGGTGGTGCACACCGTGAGCACGCGCGTCGTGTGCGAGCTGCGCTGTCTCCGAGAGACGTTGCGCATAGCCGTGCAGGACCAGGGGCACCAGCCGGGCGGCCCGAAGCTGTGCCGCACTTCCGACGACGAGCACGGACGCGGCCTGCTGCTCGTCGACGCGCTGAGCAGCGCCTGGGGATCCCGTGACGCGGGCGACGGATCGGGCCGGATCGTCTGGGCAGAACTGCCGCACGGCACGGAGCGGTCATGTTGAGGAACGCGATGTCCCATCTGCTCGGATCGCGCCTCTCCCGCGAGTCCCGGCTGCCCGGCTCCGGGGGTGACCTCGTGCAGCTGCCGCTGCCTCCCGCGCTGTCGGCGAACCTGGGCTGCGACGCGGTGGGGGTGCCTGCCGGGTACGGCTTCCGGCTCATGTCCCATCTGCCGCGCACCGGCTGCGTCTTCGCGGACGCCGACCGCTGGTGGTGGATCGTACCGGCGGGCTCGGACCTCGATCTGGACTGGCCGGCGCAGGTCGCGTACGCCAGGGGCGCGTACGTCCCCGCCGTGCGGCCGCGGCTGATCCACGCACCCGACAGTTGCACGCCGTACACCCCGCCCATTCCGCTCTTCCTGATGGTGTGCCAGGTCACGGGTGTGACGCCGTCCTGGGCGGTGGCCGGTGGTTCGCACGCGGTACCCGCCGGCTGATCCGGCCGGTACGGCCGCGGGGGCCGAGGCGTCGTCACCGTCGCCGCGGCCCCCGCGCTCGCCGTGACCGACCCGGAGCCCCTGCCGCTCGGGGATCCGCTGCTCGACCTTCCCGGAGCGTTTCTGACACCGCATCTGGCGGGCTCGCTCGGCAAGGAGCTGGAGCGGCTCGGCTCGGCTCCGCAGCGGTCGACGAGGTGAAACGGCTGGTCGCGGGGCTGCCATTCACCCGTCCCGTCCACCGCGAGGAGCTGGCACGTAGCGCCTGATCTGCGAATTTTCACGCTCTGTGGACCGTCACGCTGCGTTGTCAGTGGCGGGATCTAGTGTGGCAGCACTGATCGAGAAGCCCGCCGGAAGCGGGCTGTCCGGATGTGAAGGGGGCGGGCCGGTGCGGCGCTGGGAGTACGTCGAGGGAACTGCGTCGAAGTTCTGGGAGACCGGGGCCGATGGCGGCGTGGTGACGGTGCGCTACGGACGGGTCGGCAGCGACGGACGGACGCAGAGCAAGGAGTACGCGTCGGCGGACGCCGCGCAGGAACAGCTGCGCTGGACGATCGCGGAGAAGGAACGCAAGGGGTACCGCGAGGTGGGCGGGGCGGCATCAGCGGTGACCGTGGCCCCGGTGGTTGCCGAAGGCGCTGTGTCGGACGGGACTCCGGGCGCCCTTCCCGACGAGGACACCTTCGAGCTGCCGGCCCTCTGGCGGCGCCATCTCCACCCGAGGCGCGGGGGTGTGCGGCGCGGGGCGGCCATGATCGCGCAGGACACGCTGGACTCGGTGGAGCTCAGGCTCTCCGAGGACCGCGAGTGGATCGCCGAATTCCTGGCGGCTCCGCGCAGCGACGACCGGCTCGTCGAGGCCACCCGGGCGCATCTGACGGGCAGCCCCGATCCGGTCGGTGCGGCGGTCCTCGCCTCGGTGACCGGCCTTCACCCGCTGACGTATGCGGCATGGGCGGACCACGCGCAGGGCAAGCCCGTCGCGGTGACCCACCCCGGAGCCCGTGCGAACCGGGCCCGGGCGAGCGCTGCGGCCCGGCGCGGCACGCCGGGCCCGGCCGAGCACGGCCCTGACCGCCTGTGCCGCGACCGGAGGTTGGCGCCTTTGCTGAGTTCCGTCAGTTTGCATGCCGGCCGCTCGGTCCATGCAGGGATACGCGGGATGCGGGTCCGGCATGCCGTCGCACAGGGCGAAGCCGGCCCGGCAGGCACGACGGCCGGGCCGGCCCCGCCCTGGTTCGGGCGAGGCCGGCCGTTGCGTCACCGGGACGGAGTCCCGTCGGGCGCCTCGCTGGGCGCTGGGGCGAAGCCGGTGGGACGGGTGGTGAAAGTCCCCCGGCCTTGGGTCCGACTGCGCAACCGGGTCGCGTAGCCGAACAATTCGGCCAGCGGCACGGCCGCGGTGATCACCGCCGTACCCACCCGTGCGACCGAACCCGAGACCCGGCCGCGCCGTGCCGCCAGGTCGCCGAGCACCCCGCCCACAGCGTCGTCGGGCACGGTGACCGTGACCTCGACCACCGGTTCCAGCAGCACCATGACGCCGGCGCGCAGGGCCTCCCGAAGTGCGAGCCGGCCGGCCGTCCGGAACGCCATCTCCGAGGAGTCCTTCGCATGGGTGGCTCCGTCGGTCAGCGTGACCCGCAGCCCGGTCACCGGGTGACCACCGAGAGGCCCCTCGGCAAGAGCATCCCGGCAGCCGGCCTCCACCGCCCGGACGAACTCCTGCGGCACCCTGCCACCGACGACAGTCGACCGGAACACGAAGTCCACTGCACTGCCACTGCCGTTGTCACCGGACGTGTCCGGAGCGGACTCCAGCGGCTCCGTGTCGAGGACGACATGGGCGAACTGGCCCGCGCCTCCGTCCTGCTTGACATGCCGGTACACCAGCCCCGACACACCACGCGCGACGGTCTCCCGGTAGGCCACCCTCGGCCGGCCGATGCCGACATCCAGTCCATGGGCGCGCCGGATCTTCTCCACCGCTACCTCCAGATGCAATTCGCCCATCCCCGACAGGACCGTCTGGCCCGTCTCGCGGTCGGTCCTGACCACAAGCGAGGGATCCTCCTCGGCCAGCCGCGCCAGCGCCGACACCAACCGGTCCGTATCGGTGCGCCTGCGGGCCTCGACCGCCACGGAGACCACCGGGTCGGCGACGGTCGGCGGTTCGAGGAGCAGAGGAGCTGCGGGTACACACAGCGTGGCCCCGGCACGGGCCGACTTCAGCCCGACCACCGCGACGATGTCCCCGGCCACCGCCCGGTCCGTCTCCGAGTGGTGGTCGGCCTGGACCCGCAGAATCCGGCCGATCCGCTCGGTGCGCCGCGCGCCGACGTCCAGCACCGCATCTCCCCTCTCGATCGTTCCGGAATACACCCGCAGGTATGTCAGCCGCCCCGTGGCGGTCGAATTCACCTTGAACACCAGCGCCGCGAACGGAGCCGCCGGGTCGGCCACGCGCTCCTGCACTGCGCCGCCCTGGGTACCGCGTACCGCCGGCACGTCCAGCGGCGAGGGCAGATAGGCCACGGCAGCCTCCAGAAGCGGCTCGATCCCGCAGTTGCGGTACGCCGAACCGCACAACACCACCACGCCCTCACCGGTACGGGTCAGGTCGCGCAGCGCGGAGGCCAGAGTCTGCGCGGAGACCGTCGACTTGGCACAGAACTCCTCCAGCGCGACCGGGTGGAGTTCCGCCACCGCTTCCTCCAGCAGCCGGCGACGCCGGTTCGCCTCTTCGCGCAGCGCTTCCGGCACCGGGCCCTCCTCGAACGTGTCGCGGGCCCAGACCAGCGACCGCATACGCAGCAGATCCACCACCCCTCTGAACCCGTCCTCCGCTCCGATCGGCAACTGGACCACCAGCGGGGCCGGATGCAACCGTGCCCGGATCGACTCGACCGCCGTGTCGAGGTCGGCACCGGCCCGGTCCAGCTTGTTGACGAAGGCGATTCGCGGCACCCCGTGGCGATCGGCCTGCCGCCACACCGACTCGCTCTGCGGCTCGACTCCCGCGACAGCGTCGAACACCGCAATCGCGCCGTCCAGCACCCGCAGCGAGCGCTCCACCTCGTCGGAGAAGTCGACGTGGCCCGGGGTGTCGATCAGATTGATCCGGTGGCCGTCCCAGGCACAGCTCACCGCAGCGGCAAAGATGGTGATCCCACGGTCGCGTTCCTGGGAATCGAAGTCGGTGACGGTCGTCCCGTCATGGACCTCGCCACGCTTGTACGTGGACCCGGTGACGTACAGGATCCGTTCGGTGACGGTGGTCTTGCCGGCATCGACGTGAGCGAGGATGCCGAGGTTACGGACACCGGTCAGCGGGCTTGTGAGATGACGGTTCAGGTTGGTGCGCACGGCCCATGGCCTTTCGGGGTGATCCGGAGCGGGCAGCGCAATTCCCGGGACGAACGGGCCCGCGGTCAGGCCACGTGTGAACCCCTGATGCGGCGCAACCTCATCGGGATGTTCCCGACCGGTTGACTCGACACCGGGCTGACAGGGGTCAGGTGTTCGTCACGGACATCCGGTTCCGGCCGCGCAGCCGGCACCGGGCGCACGAAGACACCAGGATCACCTCATACCGTGACCGGGGAACGACAACAGCGGTGCGATAGCGCACGGCCGGGCTCCCCTCACTCGTCACGGCGCGCGCTGCGTCGGTGTGGTAGCGCGCGATTCCTGGTCAGTGTAGGGAACCGGGCCCAGGCGGGAAACCGACTTTTTCCGCAAGGAGTTCGACGCCGTGTGCAGGCTCGTCGCCGTACGCAGCGCGAAGATCGGCGGGGTGCGCGGAATCGTCCGGTCCACCGATGCCGGAGCGAGCTGGACAAGGATCAACGACGACGCACACCGGCTCCGCCTTCGGGTACGTACGAACCCGAAGGCGGGTACCAGGAGGCAGGGGCCGGACCTCAAGGCCGGTTCAGGTAGGCGAGTCCGGGATGGACCTTCGTGTACCCGTCGACCAGCCGGCGGGCGACCGAGACCGAGTCGACGAGGGGGTGCAGTGCGAAGGCCTGCACGGCGGTCGCGCGTGAGCCGCTCGCGGCCGCGTCCAGGACGGCGCGTTCGACGGCCTTGACCGCGGTGACCAGTCCGACGGCGTGGTACGGGAGGGGGTCGACGCTGACGGGACGGGCACCGTTCGCGTCGACGAGGCACGGCACTTCGATGACGGCGTCGGCGTCGAGCACGGAGAGCGTGGTCCGGTTACGGACATTGAGGATGAGCGAGGTCCGTTCATCACGCGCGACGGCCCGCATGAGTGCGAGGGCGACCTGCTCGTACCCGCCGGACTCCAGATCGCTCTCGTCGCGCTCGCCGACCCCGGCGACCTCTCTGTTCTCCGACATATAGGTGGCCTCGCGCTCGGCGCGGGTCCGGTCCCAGGCCGGGAAAGCGGGAGCGGCCGGGTCCTTCATCCGGGTGTAGAAGCCCTCCTGCTGGTCATGGAGGAAGGCGCCGCGGGTCTGTTCCGCATCCTGGTAGGCGCGGACGGCTTCCCGGTTGAAGTAGTAGTAGTGCAGGTACTCGTTGGGGATCGCACCGAGTGACTGCAGCCAGTCGGTGCCGAAGAGCCTTCCCTCCTCGAACGAGCCGAGCAGGTGCGGGTCGGCGAGCAGGCGCGGCAGTTCGTCGCGGCCGTCGACGTGCAGCCCACGGACCCAGCCCAGGTGGTTGAGGCCGGCATAGTCGATCCGGGCCCGCTCGGGGTCGACGCCGAGGGTCCGGGCAATCCGGCGGCCCAGGCCCACCGGGGAGTCGCAGATTCCGATGACCTGGTCGCCGAGGTGACGGGACATCGCCTCCGTGACCAGACCCGCCGGGTTGGTGAAGTTGATGACCCAGGCGTGCGGGGCGAGCCGGGCGATGCGCCGGGCGAGGTCGACGGCGACGGGGACGGTGCGCAGTCCGTATGCGATGCCGCCCGCGCCGACTGTCTCCTGCCCGAGCACGCCTTCATCGAGGGCCACCCTTTCGTCGGCGGCACGTCCTTCGAGACCGCCGACCCGGATGGCGGAGAAGATGAAGTCGGCACCGCGCAGTGCCTCGTCGAGCTCGGTCGTAGCAAGGACGACGGGGGCGTCCGGCACCCCTTCGGCCTGATCGGCGAGGACGCGGGCAATGGCGGTGAGCCGGTCGGCGTCCGTGTCGTACAGGGTGACGGCGGTGACACGGCCCTCGGCATGGTCGGCGAGCAGCGCCCCGTACACGAGTGGGACCCGGAATCCGCCGCCACCCAGAATTGTCAGCTTCACGCTTCCGCATGGTACGGGGGACCTTGTGCCTGCGCCGTGCCCGCCACCACGGCAGCATCGCGCAGACCGGTGGCCCGGAGCCAGGGGCCCCGGCCACCGGCCCGTCACGAATGTCGTACCGCGGACGGCCCGGTCAGTAGCCGCTCCACCACCGTGTCACCGCATGCCACAGCCGTGCCGGTGCGGCCGGCCTGCGCTGCTGCGGGATCCGGCCGGCGGACGCACCATGGGGCGAGGCATCGGTCCGCACCCCGTCGGCGTGGCTCTGCCCGGTCTGCGCAGCCACCCCCGCCGGAACGGGCGCGGGCGTCGTGTGCGGGACCGGCGACTGCGCCTCCCAGTCCTCGCGCGGCGGTTTGCGTCGCCCCGTCGACAGCGGCTCGTCGTCCTTCGGCGAGCGTGGCGCGAAGTCGGCCGGCAACTCCACCAGATGTCGGGACACGATGTTCCCGATCCAATTCAATTCGCTTTCCTCGACGGCAAGTTCGAGGTCGGGAAGACGCATCAGCAGGGCGTCGACGCCGGCATCCGCCATCGCCCGTCCGATGTCCTGCCCGGGGCACTCGTGCGGTCCGCCACTGAACGCCAGGTGCGCGCGGTTGCCCTCCATGTCGGCGGCCAGATCGGGCCGAACCACCGGGTCCGTATTGGCGGGTGCGATGCCGACGATCAGCGCGTCGCCCGCCTTGATCCGCTGCCCGCCCAGCTCCGTGTCGCCGACCGCCCATCGGCCGAAGACCGCGGTGAACGGCGGCTCGTCCCACAAGATCTGTTCGACCGCCTCCGGCACCGTCATGTGGCCACCGCTGAGCCTGGCCCGGAACCGCGGGTCGGTGAGGACCATCCGCAGCACACTGGCGATGAGGTTGGCGGTCGCTTCGTACGCGGCGATGAGGATCAGTCGCAGATGCTCGGTGACCTCGGTGTCGGTCATGCCCGCGGGATGCTCGACGAGCCAGGTGGCGAAGTCGGCGGCGGGTTCGGTCCGGCGGCGCCGGACGAGCCGGTTCAGTGCGGCGACCACGTACGCGTTGCTCGCGACGGCGGTCGCCGTGCCCCGGATCATGTCGCGGGCGGCCTGGACCATCCGGTCGTTGCACTCCTCGGGCATGCCGAGAATCTCGCACATCACCATCATCGGCAGCCGCTCGGCGAACTGACCGACCAGGTCGACACGGCCGTCCTGGCAGAACTCGTTGACGAGCCGGTTGCTGTAGCGGTTGATGTGCCGGCGGACGCCACGGTGGTCGATGCGCGCCATGCTGTCGGTGACCGCGCCGCGCTGCCGCTCGTGGGTGGCGCCGTCGGCGAAGACGCAGACGGGCTGCCAGGTGAAGATCGGGGCCAGCGGGTGGTCGGGGGCGACGCTGCCGTCCTGCAGGGCCCGCCAGCGCCGGGAGTCGCGGGAGAACTGCGAGGGGGTGCGCGTCATGTGCAGGTTCTCGCTGTGCCCGAGCACCAGCCAGGCGGGTACGTCTCCGTGCAGCAGGATCGGCGCCACCGTGCCGTGTTCGGCGCGCAGCTTGTCGTACAGCCCTGCCGGGTCCCGCTCGGCCTCGGGGCCGTAGAACCGGCGCAGTCCGCCGAGTCCATGGGCCGGGCATTCGGGGGGCGGAACCGGCCCCGTGGCCGCTCCGGGCTCGTGAGGGAAAGGGGTTGTCACGATCGCTCCAGGGATCAGGCTTCCAAGGATCAGTGCGAATGATCAGACGGCGTTCGAGCGGGGGTGGTCAGGCGAGCGGGACGGCCAGGCTGTGCAGATAGCGCATCAGGGTCATCAGCACATCGCGGCTGGAGCCGCGCAGTCTGGCGTCGCAGTCGATCATCGGCACCTCGTCCGGCAGGTCCAGTGCGCTGCGCAACGCCTCGACGGGGTGCTTCGGGGCGTCCGGGAAGGTGTTGATGGCGACGACGAACGGCACACCACGTTCTTCCAGGCGTCCGATCACGTCGAAGCTGACCTCGAGACGCCGGGTGTCGATGAGGACGACGGCGCCGAGGGCGCCCTCGAAGAGACCGTTCCACAGGAACCAGAAGCGCTCCTGGCCCGGGGTGCCGAAGAGGTAGAGGATCAGTTCCTCGCTGATGCTGATCCGGCCGAAGTCCATGGCGACCGTGGTAGCGGTCTTGCTCTCCACCCCGAAGTTGTCGTCCACGCCGACTCCGGCCTGGGTCATGGTCTCTTCGGTGGTGAGGGGGCGGATCTCGCTGACGGAACCGACCATGGTCGTCTTGCCGACCCCGAACCCGCCGACGATGACCACCTTCACGGCAGCCGTGGCCGTGGTCGGAAGGATGTCCTCGGTCCTGGGGCCGGTGATCGTGTCAGAGCTTCTGAAGTCCATGCATCACCGCTTCGAGGAGGGACCTGTCCGGGAGAGTGGCGCGGACGATGGGCGCGCGCGATTCGATCAGTTCGCTCGCGAGGAGTTCGGTGAGGAGCGAGGTCACCACGCTGAACGGCAGGCTGAGGTAGGCCGAGATCTCGGCGACGGATAACGGTGCCTGGCAGAGCCGCAGGATCACGGCCTGCTCGGGCTGGACCGTCGGCGTCGGCTGCTCCTTCGCAACGACCATCGTGACCAGGTCGAGCGCCGCCCGCTCGCCGCCGTCAGGATCGCCGGTGATGACGTACAGCCGCTCCGGGTCGCTCAGCGCCGGATCAGCCTCCCGGCGTTCTCGTCGGAGAGAACTCATCCGGCCTGCCCGTCATGGCGCGGCGGGCTCGTGAGATGGGCACCGATCCGGACGACCATGTCGCGCATCCGTGCTCCGACGAGTCCCGCGTCCACCGTCTCTCCGGCGAGGACGGCGAGATACGCACCCGTCCCCGCGGCCATCAAGTAGAAGAATCCGCTGGTGACTTCGATGACGACGAGCCGCATCAGGCCGTCGCTGTAAGGGATTTCGGAGGCGACGGCGGCCGCCAGACTCTGCAGTCCGGCGCAGGCGGCCGCCAGCCGGTCGGCGACATCGGGGTCGCCACCGTACTGGGCGATGCGCAGGCCGTCCGCGGAAAGCACCACGATCTGATGGATGTCCGGAACGTCGTCGGCCAGTTCCTTGAGCATCCAGTCCATATTTCCCCGCTGCTGGATCACTTCAGGTCTCCCTTGTCCCACGCGTCAACGGTGTCTTCGCCGGTCTTCGACTCCTGCGGCACGCCGTTGACGGCGTTGGTGAAGGCCTCGAGCCAGAGCCCGGGCGGCTGCTTTTTGCCGCTGTCGCTCCCGTTGGCGTGACCGTTGCGCTGCCTCGAGGGCGGGGCGGCGTGCTGCACGGGGAGGTTGTGCGAGCCCAGCGGCGCGCGGCCGCGGCTGCGGCGCTGCGGGAGTCCGCCCGCGGTCCACTCGGTCACCACGGGGGCGTCGTCGCCCATGGCCGACGACGCGGCCACCGGCCGGGAGTCGGAGGCGACCGGTCCGGTGGCCGGGCGGGATTCCACCGCGAGAGGCTTGCGGCGCTTGCTGCGCGGCGGGACGACGTGCTTCATGCCCGCCAGGTCGATGTCGCTGGTGGGCCTCGACGTGGCGCCGATGCCGTGGGCGATACCCGGGGCGGGACCGGTGGTGATCATGGCACGGGGCACGACGAGTACGGCGCGGACGCCGCCGTACGCGGACTGTCGCAGCGAGACCTGGAGGTCGTACATCCGGGAGAGCCGGCCGACGACGGCCATGCCCAGCCGGGGGGACTCGCCGAGGTCGTTCATGTTGGACCCGGCCTGAGCCCGGGCGAGCATGTTCTCGGCCCGCGCACGGGCCTCCTCGCTGAGGCTGACGCCGCCGTCCTCGATCTCGATGGCGATGCCGGTCTGGACCTCGACCGCGGTGACGTGCACGCGGGTCTGCGGCGGCGAGTAGCGGGTGGCGTTGTCGAGGAGCTCGGCGCAGGCGTGGATGAGCGGTTCGACGGCGGTGCCGATGATGGCGACCTTGGCAATCGAGTGCAGGTCGACGCGCGGGTATTCGAGGATCCTGGACATGGCACCGCGCAACACGCTGAACAGCGGTACGGGCTTGGGCCATTGACGGCTGGGGCGGGCGCCCCCGAGTACCGCGATGGAGTCGGCGAGCCGGCCGATCAGCGCGGTGCCGTGGTCGATGCGGAGCAGGTCGTCGAAGACATCGGGGTTTCGCCCGTGGTGCTCCTCCATCTCCCGCAGCTCGCTGGCCTGCCGGTGGACGATCGCCTGGACGCGCCGGGCGACGTTGACGAAGGCGCGCTGCGCGGAGTCGCGCATCGCCTCTTCGTTGTCGATGATGTCCAGCACCGTGTGGACGAGGGCGCGTTGGGCGTCGGGAAGGTCGCGGTAGACCTCATCGGCGTCGACGATGTCGCGCAGCACCTCGTCGGGCGAGTTGCCCACGCGGAGCCGGTGGATCGCAGCCGGCAGGAGCTCCTTGTTGATCCGGACGACCTCTTCGTCATGGGTGGCGAGGCGGCGTTCCAGGACGGCGAGGCGGTGCTCGTACTCCGCGCGCTGCCCGCGCATCGCGCGGGCGCGACGGGCCAGCGCGACGGCGAGCGAGGCGATCACAACAGTGGCAACCGCACCGCACCAGGCGACTGGCATCCGGGCGGCCCCGGAAACCAGCGCCGCGGCTGCGGCGGTCGCGCCGGCCGCCAGGAGCACGGGGAGCAACGCGGCTCGGGCAAGGGGGATTTCTCGGTGGATCGGCGGTGATTCAACACGAGCCATCTAAGACCTCTGGCGGTTGATTCGGGATGCATACGCACGTGTAGGGCATGACGGAACAAGCGCTCGAATTCATATCAACTCGACTTCACTGCGCGTGAGCTTAGTCAGATCGAAACAGTGCTTCGGCACATTCACCCAACCCTCTGCACGAGCGTTCCCGCGGTAATACACTCACGAGTTTTTGCACGCACCGCTTCCGGCCGTGCGCAAGGAGTGACGATCGCCGATCGTGTCGCGAAAAAGCCTCGACCGTACCGCTCCGAGGGACGCAAAGTCGCGACAGTGACGGGCGGTGCGGGCGGTATCGGCACGGAGATCTGCCGGGTCCTCGCCTCACAGGGCGCAACCGGCGTCGCCGCCGACATGGCCCCGGCCGGGACGACCCGCCCCGGAGGCCGCCGTCTACGCCCGACGGATGCTGGACTCCACGCCGATGGACACCGCGGTGCCCCGCAGGACATCGCGTACGGCGTGCTCCACCTCGCCTCCGAAGAGGCCCGCTTCGTGACCGGCACCGAACTCGTCGTGGACGGCGGCTGTACGGCGGTCCGAGCCGTCACCCCCCGATCATGTCTTCGGGCGCCCACTGCGCTCAGAGCCTGTCGGGTGACCTTCGATCGGAAAGCGGACGCGGTCTGGTGCGTGCGATTCCAAGGCGCCGGAAGGCCCTCGGATGGGGTCTCC
>NZ_JBSFYR010000063.1:0-46007 GCF_053599875.1 Streptomyces sp. NPDC005151
TGCAACGTCGCACCGATGTCCGACGTACGGGTCGTGGTCATCGACTGCACCGACACCGGCGCATCCCCACCGACCGCCACCGACCCGACCTGGATGCGCCGCGAGGGGCGGCGCATCGCGAGCGGCCGGGCCGGCAGCTCGGGGAGACCCAGTGCGACTGGTTCTCCAGCGGTCATGACGTCACCGGTTCCCGGAGACGGTTTCCCGCGCGGCGCGCAGGGATTCCTTCAGCGACCCCATCGTGGCCAGGACGGCGGTCGGCTCGTAGCCGCAGTGCGCCATGCAGTTGGCGCAGCGTGGGTCCTTGCCGCGGCCGTACTTGTCCCAGTCGGTCTCCTCGATGAGTTCCCGGTACGTCGGGACGTACCCGTCGCTCATCAGATAGCACGGTCGCTGCCAGCCGAAGAGCGAGTAGTTGGGGATCGCCCAGGCCGTGCACGGGAAGTCCGCCTTGCCCTCCAGGAAGTCCAGGAAGAGCGGCGAGTGGTTCAGCCGCCAGCGGGCCCGGTTGCCGCCCGCGAAGGACTTCTTGAAGAGCTCGCGGGTCTGCTCGACGCCGAGGAAGTGCTCCTGGTCGGGCGCCTTCTCGTACGCGTAGGCGGGCGAGATCATCATCTCGTCGACCTTCAGATCGTCATTGAGGTAGTTGAGGACCTCGATGATGGTCTGCGGGGTGTCGGTGTTGAAGAACGTGGAGTTCGTGGTGACCCGGAAGCCGCGCCGCTTGGCCTCCTTGATCGCCGCCACCGCCTCGTCGAACACGCCTTCCTTGGCGACCGATTCGTCGTGCCGCTCGCGCAGGCCGTCGATGTGCACGGCGAAGGCGAAATACGGCGAGGGGGTGAATTTCTCGATCTTCTTGCGGAGCAGCATCGCGTTGGTGCAGAGGAAGACGTACTTCCTCCGTGCGACCAGTTGCCGCACGATTTCGTCGATCTGAGGGTGCATCAGGGGTTCGCCCCCCGCGATGGAAACCATCGGGGCACCCGATTCCAGCACCGCGCCGACGGCCTGGGCCACCGGCATGCGCTGCTTCAGGACCCCGGCCGGATGCTGGATCTTTCCGCAGCCCTCGCACGCCAGATTGCAGGCGAACAAAGGCTCCAGCTCGACAATCAGCGGGAACTTTTCCCGCTTGCGGAGCTTTTGTTCAATGAGGTACGTCGCAACCTTGATGGTCTGACGGAGCGGCATGGCCATCTAGCTCACCTCCTGGGGAGCAGCAAAGATCGGTGCCATTCATAGAAAGCCGGCAGGACGGCACGAAGAACACGGAAGGCTGATATTCCACCGCGTACCGTGCCGATGCGGACGAGCTCATGCTCTGGGGCGTCCACGACCACCCGTACAGCCGCAACCGGGCGCGGCCCGGTGTGCAGGGCAGTGCGAAGAGTGGCGGCGGACTCCATGTCCACCGCGATTGCCCCGGTCGCCCGCAGCTCGGCCCGCTCATGTCCGCGTACGACATGGCGGGAACCGATGAGCGGACCGGTGTGGACGGTGCGGCCCGGCACCGCCCTGGCGAGGGCCTCGGCGAGCAGACCCGCACCGGTACAGGCCGTCGAGTTCCCGGTGTCCCGGGTCTCGTCGGCGACCACCAGGTCCCCGGGGTGCATGCCGGGTGCGAGCCCGGCACAGAACCCGGAGGCGATGACCGCGGAGCCGTGCGCCCGGTCCTGGGCGAGCGCGCGTTCCACGACCGTCTCGGCGGCTTTCGGGCCCATGCCCGTACGGAGCACGGTCACCGGGCCCGGGGCCTCGCCGGCCCTTCCTCTGCCACTGCGCAGGGCGAGTTGCTCGATACCGAGCGCACAGGCGATCAGCAGAGGCGCTGCGGGGCCGGGCGGCCCCGGGGTATCGCCCATCAGGCCCCCTCGCGGGTGGCCGTGCGGGCGGCGAACGGGTCACCGTACACGTACCGCCCGAGCGCGGTGAGAGGGAAGACCTGGCGGTAGAGGTGGTAGTTGATGGAGAAGTCCCAGGGGAACCCGGTGCCGGTGAAGTACGGCTCGTCCCAGGACCCGTCGGCCTGCTGGTTCTCGGTCAGCCAGGCGATGCCGCGGCCCACCGCCGTGCTGTCGCGCCGGTCGGCGGCGAGGAGGGCGAGGAGGGCCCACGCGGTCTGGGAGGCAGTGGACGAGCCGTGCCCGATCCACTTCTCCTCCCGGTACGAGCGCAGGTCCTCGCCCCAGCCGCCGTCGTCGTTCTGCACGGACTCCAGCCAGCCGACCGCCCGGCGGATCGCCGGATGGGCGGCGGGCAGCCCGGCAGCGATCAGGGCGGGCACCACCGACCCTGTTCCGTAGACGTAGTTGACGCCCCAGCGACCGAACCAGGCACCGCTCGCCTCCTGTTCGGCGAGCAGCCACTCGATGCCGCGCCGGGCGGCGGGGTGGTCGGACCGCCCCTCCATGGCGAGCATCTCCACCACGTGTCCGGTGACATCGGCGGACGGCGGGTCGATGACCTCTCCGAAGTCGCAGAACGGCAGCCGGTTGGGGAACGGGCTGGTGTTGTCGGCGTCGAATGCGCCCCAGGCGCCGTTGCAGGACTGCATGCCGAGGTTCCAACGCACCCCGCGTTCGATGGCGGCCTCGATACTGGCCGGGTTGGGGTGCCGGACCCGGCGCAGCGCGAGGACCACCTCGGCGGTGTCGTCGATGTCCGGGTAGTTGTCGTTGTGGAACTCGAACGCCCATCCGCCTGGGTCCAGTTGAGGTCGGCGCACGGACCAGTCGCCGGGCCTGACGATCTCCTCGCCGAGCATCCAGTCCGCCGCTTTCACGAGCGCGGGATGGTCGGGGCTGACTCCGGCATCGGCGAGCGCGATGGTGGCGAGACAGGTGTCCCAGACCGGCGACTGGCAGGCCTCGATCATGCGGGCGCCGTCCTCGCGCCAGACGGCGAACCGGTTCAGCGAATCCAGGCCGGCTCGCATCACCGGGTGGTCGAGGTCATAGCCGAGGAGGTGCAGGGCGATGACGGAGTACACGGCGGGCGGCTGGATGCCGCCCCAGCAGCCGTCGTTCTCCTGGCGTTCGATGATCCAGCGGGCCGCCGCGTTCATGGCGATCCGGCGCAGCCGGCGCGGGGCCACCCTGTGGTAGACGTGCAGCGCCTTGTCGAGGCGCTGGAAGACGCCGTCCCAGCTGGCCGCCGGGGCGGGGCGCTTGGGCGGGTTCGGGGCGAGCGGGTCGGTGTGCAGTTCGTCGAGTGCGAAGGGCGCGGGGCGTACCGGCCGCTTCGCCGATACGACGGTCAGCGGCACAATGGTCTGCCGGGCCCAGCAGCCGAAGTCGTAGATGTTGAGCGGGACCCACTTCGGGAGGAACATCAGCTCCGGTGGGATTTCCGGCAGGTCGTCCCACTTCCACCAGCCGAAGAGGGCCAGCCAGATGCGGGTGAAGACGCGGCTCTCCGCGATGCCGCCCTGTTCCCGGATCCACCCGGAGGCGCGGGCCATGTGCGGCTCGTCCGGCCGGTCTCCGGCCAGCCGCAGCGCGACGTAGGCCTCAATGGTGGCGGAGAGGTCTCCCGGGCCGCCGTAGAAGGTGGCCCAGGTGCCGTCGACGAGCTGCTCGCCACGGATGAAAAGTCCGGCCGCCTCGACGGTGGCCGGGTCCTGAATGCCGAGGAACTGACGGAGCAGCAGGTCCTCGGCGTCCATCGTGACGTTGGTGGCGAGGTCGCCCTTCCACCAGCCCTGGGCGTCCTGCCTGCCGAGGAGATGCTCCACCGAGCGTTCCGCGGCCCGCCGCGCGGCGGCGAGCACATCGTCCGCGGCGGTGGTTGATTCGGTCGGTTCGCTGGCCGAGGCTGCGCGGGGGTTCACAGCCCCGGTGCTTCCGTCGGTCGTCGCTGTCATGGCTTCCCCTTCGTGCAGTTGGTCCTCTGCTGTGCTGGGGTCTCCGTCGGCCGGCGCCCGGTACGGGCACCGGCCGGCGACTGCGAGTCATATGCGGATGGTGATCATCTCTTTCGTACGACGACGAAGTCCGCGAGCCCCGTGAGCTGCGCCCGCACGGTTTCCGGCATGGCGACAGCGTGCAGCGCCTCGATGGCGACCGCATGCTGCCGACGGGCCTCCTGGGCGGTCCACTCTCGGCCGCCCGCCTCCTCGATGAGCGCCGCCCGGGCGGCGAACTCCTCCTCGGAGAAACTGTCGAAGTCGCTGCTCTTGGCGTCCGCGGCGAGCAGTTCGCCGAGGCGCTCCGAGGCCGGTCCGCCCGCGGCGAGCGCGGCGACGACCGGCAGGGACTTCTTGCGCTGACGCAGATCGCTCCAGGTCTGCTTGCCGGTGGACTCCGGGTCGCCCCAGATACCGAGCAGATCGTCGACGGCCTGGAAGGCGAGGCCGAGGTGGTAGCCGTAGGCCTCCAGAGTGTCGGCGGTGCGGTCGTCGGCGCCGCCGAGCACCGCGCCGATGGACACGGCGCAGGCAAGCAGGGCACCCGTCTTGTTGCCCTCCATCTCCAGGCACTCCTCGACGGTGACCCGCTCGCGGTGCTCGTAGGAGATGTCCTGGGCCTGCCCGTCGATGAGCTTGCGGCTGGCGGTGGTCAACCGGCGGGCCGCGCGGCCCGCCTCGACCGTGCCGAGCTCCAGCAGGATCTCGTTGGCCAGCGCGAAGAGAGCGTCGCCGACCAGGATCGCCTGGGCGGGGCCGTGCACCTTCCACACGGTGTCGCGGTGACGGCGCTGCTCGTCGCCGTCCATCAGGTCGTCGTGCAGCAGCGAGAAGTTGTGCACGAGTTCGACGGCGACGGCGCCTGGGATGCCGGCCTCGGCGGCGGCGCCCGCCGCCTCCGCGGACAGCAGGGCGAGCGCGGGGCGGACGGCCTTGCCGCCGTCGCCGTCGGCGGGGCGGCCCTGAGCGTCGATCCAGCCGAAGTGGTAGGCGGCGACGGTGTCCATGGGCGGTGCGAGCCGGTCAACGGCGGCCCGGAGCACCGGAGCGGACATGGCCCGTCCGCGCTCCAGAAGCGCGGTGACGTCCGCGGTGTCTGCCACGGTGTCGAAAGCCGGATTCGCCGGGGTCACTGACTCTCCTCTTGTTCCGGTGGTACTGCTCATGCCGCCTCCTGCAGCGGATGTTCATGGGTGCGGCCGAGCGAGGAGAGCGCGGCGCCGGCAGCGCTGAACCCGCTGCGGACAGCGCCCTCCATCGTCGCGGGCCAGCCCGTGGCCGTCCATGCTCCGGCCAGATGGAGGCCGGGCATACGAGTGCGGGTTCCGGGGCGCAGCCGGCCGACGCCGGGGGCGGGGGCAAAGGTCGCTGTCCGCTCCCGGGTGACGAAGAAGTCCCTGATGCCGGCTCCGCGGGCGGCGGGAAGCAGCCGCTCCAGTTCGGGCAGGTAGCGGCTGCGCAGTTCGCCGACGGGCAGGTCGATCTCGTCGTCGGCCGCGGACTGGGAGATCGCGAGGTACTGTCCGGGCCCGGTGAGCCCGGAGGCGTCCGTACGGTCGAAGACCCACTGGACCGGGGAGCCGAGTGCGGCGAAGAACGGGCGGCGCAGCACCTTGCGGTCGTAGACGACGTGCACATTGAGGATCGGCGAGGTGCCGATGTCGAGCAGCCTGTCCGGCGCGTCGAGTGCGCCCTCGGGCAGCAGGCCGTGGGTCTCGCGCTGCGGGACGGCGAGGACGACGGTGTCCGCCTCGATCCGTTCGGCCCCCGTGTCGACAATCCAGCGTCCGTCGTCGGTACGGGAGAGGCTGTCGGCCTTGGTGCGCAGCTCGGTCCGTACGCCTGCGGAGTCGAGCGCCTTGCGGGCCAGCGTGTCGTGGACCTCGCCGAGCGGCACGCTCGCCCAGCCGATGTCGGCGGCGCCGGGCTCGGAGAGAAGTCCGGTCTTGAAGACCTTCGCGGCGAGGGCCAGCGAGGAGTTCGGTGCGGTGGCGTTGAGGGTGGCGACGCCGACCAGGTCCCAGAGGGCCTCGATGGTGCGCGGAGACTGTCCGTGCCGGGCCAGCCAGCTGCCGAAGTCGATGGTGTCGAGCGCCGGGTCGTCCGGGTCGAGGCGGCCGAGCGCCAGCGCGGCGCGCCCGACGGACGCCCGTTCGGCGAGCGAGAGGTGCGGATAGCCGGCGAGTCCGGCGGCGAGGTGGAACGGGACGGGTAGCGCATTGCGGCGCAGTCGTCCGAGCCGGGGCCCCGAGGGGCGTCCGACATCGAGAACGGGCACGTCCAAACGGTTTTGCAGGGGTGCCAGACGGGCACCGTCGACCCGGTCCAGGAACCAGCGGTAGGCGGTGCAGCAGCGCAGATAAACATGCTGTCCGTTGTCGACCGTCAGTTCGCCGCGACGGAAGGAGAAGGCGAGTCCGCCGAGCCGGGGCCGTCCTTCGAGCAGGGTCACGTCAAGCCCGGTGTCGGCGAGACGGAGGGCCGCGGTGATGCCGGCGAGTCCGCCGCCGATCACGACGGCGCGGGAGGAGCGCAGGGCCTCGTCGGTCATGCGTCCTCCCTCCGTTTCCGCCGGGTCGAACCGGCCGGGCTGGTCATGTCGGTCAGGCACGTCGTTTCAGTCAGGGACGCGTCACCCCGTCGGAGGGTTGCCCGCCGAAGAGATCGACTGTCCGTGATGCGCATGGTGCGCAAGTTGTCCGCGATACGCATCAGACACGCCCCCGGGCCGTCCGGCGCGAAATGTACCGCGCGTCCAGACCCGACAGACCACGCACCGCGACGTACGCCTTCTCATGGCCCGGCAGCGAGACCCGGCCGCGCAGCACCGCCTCGGGGTCGCGCTCGATCCGGTCGAGCAGCCGCCGGTAGATACCGGCCATGGCGGCGACGCAGGCGCCGCTGCGGCGGTCCAGCATCGGCAGCAGCCGGTAGCCCTCGGCGAAGAGGGCGCGGGCGCGCCGGACCTCGAAGTGGACCAGGCCCGCGAAGTCGGAGCCCGGCAGCGGTGTGGCCCGGTGGAAACCGGCGGAACAGCCGAACTTGGCGAGGTCGTCGGACGGCAGATACGTACGCCCGTTGCCCGCGTCCTCGCGGACGTCGCGGAGGATGTTGGTGAGCTGCAGGGCGAGGCCGAGCGTGTCGGCGTACTCCGCGGCCCGGTCCGCACCGCGCGCACCCGGTTCCGTCCCGAAGACACCCAGGCTGAGCCGCCCGATGGCTCCGGCGACACACCGGCAGTAGGCCTTGAGGTCGTCCCACGTCTCGTACGTCGCGCCGCGCACGTCCATCAGCACGCCGTCGATCAGCTCGTCGAGCCCACCGAGCGGCAGCGGAAACCGGCGCGCGGCGTCGGCGAGCGCGACAGCCACCGGGTCGGTGTCGTCCTCGTCGACCACGCCGTCCCGGATCCGGTCCAGGAGCGTGCGGGTGCCCTCCAGCCGGGTCCGCTTGGTCTCCCGGTCCAGCTCTCCGTCGCCGATGTCGTCGACCCGGCGGGAGAAGGCGTACAACGCCGACATGGCCTGCCGCTTCTCGGCAGGCAGCAGCCTGATTCCGTACGCGAAGTTACGCGCCTGCTGTCCGGTGACGGCCTCGCAGTAACTGTATGCGGCCTGTACCGGCGCCGACATGTACGTCGTCTGTCCCTCCACGGTCCGGCTCACCCCTCTCTACGCGCTCGTCGCAAGACAACTCCCACCTCGCGCAGCAGGCTGGGCTTGGCGGGCTTGGGCGGTCCGGGCAGTACGTCGAACCCGGCGGCCGCGATCGCGGTGAGGGCGGCACGCCCCCCTCCCACAAATCCGGCGAGAAGCAGCTTGAGCCTGCCCTGGACGCTACCCACCAGGGGGGTGCCTTCATTCAGCAGGTTCCGGGCGCGTTCTGCTTCGTATGCAATCAGTGCGCGCACCGATGCGCCCCCGGGGAGGGTTGCCAGGTCGGCCTCGGTGACATGGAACCGGGCCATGTCCTCGGCCGGCAGATAGATCCGGTCGCGGCCGAGGTCCTCGGTGACGTCCTGGAGGTGCTCGACGATCTGCAGGGCGGTGCAGACGGCGTCGGAGCGGCGGATCCGCTCGGGGCTCGCGGTCCCGGTGATCTGGAGGACCAGCCGGCCGACGGGATTGGCGGAGAGCTCGCAGTAGGCGAGCAGCTCCTCGTACGTCCCGTACCGCCGGACCTTCTGGTCCTGCCGGTTCGCCTCGATGAGCCCGAGGAACGGTTCGGGGGTGAGCGAGCAGCGCCGCACGGTGGGGCGCAGTGCACGGAGCAGCGGGTGGCGCGGGCCGTCGCCCGCGGGGTCGAAGACGCGGTGCAGATCGGCCTCGAAGGCGTCGAGCATCGCGAGCCGGTCATCGGTCTGCGCCGGGTCGAGTCCGAGGTGGCGGGCGTCGGCGCCGCCCGGGGCGAGGTCGCCGTCGCCGATGTCGTCGACGAGGCGGGCGTATCCGTACACGGCCATCAGATCGTTACGCCACGCGCGCGGCAGAAAGAACGGGGCCACAGGAAAGTTCTCGTCCGCGGCCTTGTCGAGCGTGGCGGGCACGGCGGCGTTATGGCGCACCTGCCGGGTACGAGTCACCACGGACCGCCCGGCGCGGGGACGGCATATACACCTCGGAGCTGGAGATTTTCCGTCATTGCCGTCACATCTCCCGTTCTACACTGCCGACCCAAAACATCCCATTCCGGACACGCCGCCCGCTCCCCCGAGTGCGGAGGACCGTCTAGGCTCGGTACTCCCAGGCGGTATCGCCCCACTTGCTACGAATCAGCACCGGTACAGCTTACGTTGTACAAGGCTCAGCCATACGCCCGGGTGCCGTGCGCACTGCAACAACACCGCCCTTCCCGCCAACCTTCCCCGTGCGCAAGGAAATTGACGTCATCCGGCGGGAGGAGATCGCCCCTGGCGTGGCGCAGAGCCCGGTGCACGCCCGCCGGGTGTCCACGATCCGGACACCGCAGCGGGCTCCGCCGGAGCACTCCGGCGGAGCCCGCTGCGGTGAGGGAGGCGGCGGAGGGCCTACTTTCCGGTCTCCCGCTCGTACGCCTTGAGGACCTCGTCGGTCGGGCCGTCCATCAGCAGCTCGCCCTTTTCCAGCCAGAGCACCCGGTCGCAGGTGTCCCTGATGGACTTGTTGCTGTGGCTGACCAGGAAGACCGTGCCCGCCTCCTTGCGCAGCTCGCGAATGCGCTTCTCGGAGCGGATCTGGAACTTGCGGTCACCGGTGGCCAGCGCCTCGTCGATCATGAGAACGTCGTGGTTCTTGGCGGCGGCGATGGAGAACCGGAGCCGGGCGGCCATACCGGAGGAGTACGTCCGCATCGGGAGGGTGATGAAGTCGCCCTTCTCGTTGATGCCCGAGAAGTCGACGATCCCCTCGTAGCGCTCGCGGATCTCCTCGCGCGTCATGCCCATCGCGAGCCCGCCGAGCACCACGTTCCGCTCGCCGGTCAGATCGCTCATCAGCGCCGCGTTCACACCGAGCAGCGACGGCTGTCCGTCCGTGTACACCTTGCCGTGCTCGGTCGGCAGCAGACCCGCGATGGCCCGCAGCAGGGTCGACTTGCCGGAGCCATTGGTGCCGATGAGACCGATGGCCTCGCCCCGGTAGGCGGTGAAGGAGACACCCCGTACGGCGTGCACCTTCCGGACTCCGCGCGCCCCGCCCTCGCCGCGGCGCAGTATCCGGCTCAGCGCCGCGGTGGCACTGCCCTTGCCTCCGCCGGCGCCGTTGACCCGGTACACGATGTGCACATCGTCGGCGATGACGGTGGGGATGCGCCCCGAAGTGTTGTCGTCAGCCACGGCCGTACCGTTCCTCTGCCTTCCAGAAGTACACAAAGCCCGCGAGACCGATGAAGACCGACCAGGCGAGCCCGACGATCCAGACGTGCGGCGGCAGGTTCTCGGAGCCGTAGCCGTCGATCAGCGCGAAGCGGACCAGGTCCATGTAGATCGCCGCCGGGTTGTACTGCAGCACGCTCGCGATCCACTCCGGCTTGTCCTTGAGCATGACCGGAATGGAGAACATGACACCGGACGCGTACATCCAGGTGCGCATGATGAACGGCATCAGCTGGGCGAGGTCGGGGGTCTTGCTGCCGAGCCTGGCCATGATCAGGGCCAGGCCGGTGTTGAAGACGAACTGCATGACCAGCGCGGGAACGATCAGCAGCCAGGACAGCGACGGGTAGCTGCCGAAGCCGACGGCCACGATCACCAGCACGATCATCGAGTACAGCAGGTGCTGGAGCTGCTGCAGCGAGAACGAGACGGGCAGCGAGGCACGCGGGAAGTGGAGTGCGCGCACCAGGCCGAGGTTGCCGGAGATCGCCCGCACACCCGCCATCACCGAGCTCTGCGTGAAGGTGAAGACGAAGACACCGGTCACCAGGAAGGGGATGAAGACCTCCTGGGTCATGCCCCTCCTGGTGCCCAGGATCAGCCCGAAGATCAAGTAGTAGACCAGGGCGTTGAGCAGCGGCGTGGCCACCTGCCACAGCTGGCCGAGCTTGGCCTGGCTGTACTGGGCAGTCAGCTTGGCCCGGGAGAACGCCATGATGAAGTGGCGGCGGCCCCAGAGCTGCTGGACGTACTCGGACAGCCCGGGCCGGGCGCCGCTCACCGTCAGGCCGTACTTGCCTGCCAGTGCGGCGGCGCTCAGGCCGTCGTCGGCGGATGGCGGGGTGCTCAGCGCGACCGCACCGTCATGGGTTGTATCACTCACCAGATGAAACTCTCGTATTCAAGATGCGCAGCCAGTCGCGGTCGCGGTTCAGGCGGACAGGTCCCGTAAGAAAAAAATACGCCTCATGCTCTCAGAGGAGAGCTTCTCAGATCACGGGAGGTCGGCCGAGTCTGGTCAGCCGCCCTACCGTGCGCCACTTCATCGGACGGCGTGGTCCGCAGGGCTTGGTCCAGCCTTCCCGGAAGCCGCCGAACCATGCCTTCAGCGCGGGGCCCGAGGGCTTGCGGAGCAGCGTCAGCAGCAGCCAGACGCCGAGGTAGACGGGGACCAGAGGCGCGGGCAGATTGCGGCGCGCCAGCCAGACCCGGTTCCTGGCCACCATGCGGTGGTAGACCGCGTGCCGGGACGGCGCGGTGGTCGGGTGGTTGAGGACCATGTCGGCGCGGTAGTCGATCATCCAGCCGGCGTCCAGTGCCCGCCAGGCGAGATCCGTCTCCTCGTGCGCGTAGAAGAAGTCGCCCGGCAGCCCGCCGACCTCGGCGAGGACCTGGGTACGGACGGCGTTGGCGCCGCCCAGGAAGGTCGTCACCCGCGACGAGCGCATCGGGTCGGCGGCGCGCAGCCGTGGCACGTGGCGGCGCTGGGTCACGCCGGTGTCCGGATCGGCGATCCGGAAGCTGATGATCCCCAGCTTCGGGTCCTGCTCGAACGCCTGCCGGCACAGCTCGGCGGTGTCGGTCAGCGGCAGCAGTCCGTCGTCGTCGAGGAAGAACAGCGCGTCGACGTCGGCGCCGGACGGGCCGAACGCCTCGATGCCGACGTTGCGGCCGCCGGGGATGCCGAGGTTCTCGGGGAGCTCGACGGTCCGTACACCCGCGGGGACGTCCGGGACCGGGGCGCCGTTGCCTACGACCACCACCTCGATCCGGTCGCCGTCCTGCTTGGCGACCGAATCGAGGAGGGCGCGCAGCTCGTCAGGACGGTTGCCCATCGTGATGATGACCGCGCCGAGCTTCATGGGGGTGCTCACTTCAGCCTGCTCGATGCCAGGACCGACACGAGGTGCAGCAGCGTCTGTACGAGGGCGATACCGGCCAGCACGGCGACGCCGAGCCGGGAGAAGAACAGGTCGCCCCTGACCGCGTCCAGGACCGCCAGGACCAGGATCAGCAGGGATGCCTCGATCCCGAGCACCAGGCGGTGGAACTTCAGCGCCGCGGCGGCCTTGCGGGCCAGCGCCAGACCGGATGAGCGCGGCTCCGACGCCGCCTCCTTGACGGGCGGCAGTCCGCCCTGGTGACGGGCGACGCCGACGAGGTCGGTCTCGGCCTTGATCAGGACAGCGCCGAGGGCGGCGAGGGTGCCGAGGAAGGCCCACAGCCAGTCGATCCGTCCGGAGCCCCACAGATCAGCCGCGCGCAGGCCGAAGCCGACCAGCACCGCGGCGTCGCAGAGGTAGGCGCCGACGCGGTCCAGGTAGACGCCGCCGAGCGAGAACTGCTTCTTCCAACGGGCGATCTCGCCGTCGATGCAGTCGAGCAGCAGATAGAGCTGGACCATCACCACCCCGAGGACGGCGCCCGTGATCCCGGGCACCAGCAGGGCCGGGGCAGCGAGGACGCCGCAGACCGTCATCAGGTAGGTCAGTTGGTTCGGCGTGATCTTGGTGTTCACCAGGTACCGGTCTATGTGCAGCGAGATCTCCCGCATGTACATGCGCCCGGCCCAGTGTTCACCGCTGCGCCGGTCCTTCACACCTTCCGGGTGAACGACCGGACGGAGTTCAGCTACTGATGGTCTTGGCATAGTCGGCGTACGCGTCCCTGATCTGGTCGGTGGACAGGTTGAGGTGTTCGAGGATCGTGAAGCGTCCCGGACGTGTCTGCGGGGCGTAGTCGACGGCCTGGACGAACTCGTCGGCGGTGAAGCCGATGTCTTCGGGCAGGACCGGCAGCCCGTGCCGGCGCAGGGTGGTCACCATGAGCAGCGACTCCTCGCGCGCGCCTCGCAGATACATGGCGAAGCAGGCACCGAGGCCGACCTGCTCGCCGTGGCTGGCAGCGCGCTTGGGGTACAGCAGGTCGAAGGCGTGGTTGATCTCGTGGCAGGCGCCCGAGGCCGGCCGGGAATCCCCGGCGACCGACATGGAGATGCCGGTGAGCACCAGGCCCTCGGCCAGTACCTTCAGGAAGGCGTCGTCGCCGACCCCGCCGGGGTGGCGCAGCACGGCCTCACCCGCCTGCCGGGCCATGGCGGCCGCCAGCCCGTCGATCTCCTCGCCCTTGACGTCGTGGGCGAGCTCCCAGTCGGCCACGCAGGAGATGTTGGAGACCGCATCGCCGATGCCGGAGCGGACGAAGCGGGCGGGCGCCTCGCGGATGATGTCGAGATCGATGACGACGGCGATCGGGGTGGGGACCCCGTACGAGCCCCGCCCGTTGTCGTTGTCCAGGGTCGCCACGGGCGAGCAGAGACCGTCGTGCGAGAGGTTCGTCGCAACCGCGACCATCGGCATGCCGACGCGCGCCGCGGCGTACTTCGCCACGTCGATGATCTTGCCGCCGCCGAGGCCGACCACGGCGTCGTACCGGTTGCCCTTGATCTCGTCGGCGAGCCGCACGGCGGAGTCGATCGTGCCGTCGGCGACCTGATACCAGTGGGCGCCCGGCAGCACCGGGGACAGCCGCTCGCGCAGGACCCGGCCCGAGCCGCCGCTGATCGCGACGGCGAGCTTCCCGGAGGCGGAGATCCGCTGGTCCGCGAGGAGGCCGGCCAGGTCGTCCAGGGCGCCGCGGCGGATGTCGACGACGACCGGGGACGGGATGAGCCGGGTCAGTACTGGCACGCGATCTCACGGCCCTTCGTGAGGTCGTCGTGGTTGTCGATCTCGACCCACGTCACTTCGCCGATGGGGGCCACGTCGACGGTGAAGCCGCGGTTGACGAGCTCCTGGTAACCGTCCTCGTAGTAGAGGTCGGGGTCGCGCTCGAACGTCGCCTTCAGGGCGTCGGCGAGCTCCTCGGCGGCCTCGGGCTCGATCAGGGTCACGCCGATGTACTCGCCGGTCGCCGTGGCCGGGTCCATCAGCTTGGTGATCCGCTGGACGCCCTTGTCGCCGTCGGTGATGACCTTCATCTCCTCGTCGGCGAGGTTCTTCACCGTGTCGAGGGCGAGGATGATCTTCTGTCCGTTGCCGCGGGCGGCGAGGAGCGTCTTCTCCACGGAGACCGGGTGCACGGTGTCGCCGTTGGCGAGGATGACGCCCCGCTTCAGGACCTCACGGGCACACCACAGGGAGTAGGCGTTGTTCCACTCCTCGGCCTTGTCGTTGTCGACAAGGGTGAGCGTCAGGCCGTACTTCGCCTCCAGCTCGGCCTTGCGGTCGTACACGGCCTCCTTGCGGTAGCCGACGACGATCGCGGCCTCGGTGAGACCGATCTCCGCGAAGTTGGCGAGCGTCAGGTCGAGCACGGTCTTCTCGCCGTCGACCGGCACGAGGGCCTTCGGAAGCGTGTCGGTGTAGGGGCGCAGACGCCGTCCTGCACCGGCTGCGAGTACGAGGCCGATCATGCGGGTTCTCCTTCGTCGTGAACGGCAGGTGCTCCGGAGGACACCCAGAAGCGGATGGACTCGGCGAGCACCACCACGGCCACGGCCACCGCGAGAGCGGTGAGTGCCACGGTGAAACCTGAATGCTGAGTGAGTACGGCGGCGAATACGGCCACCACCAGGGTCCGGCCCTCGTGCCCACCGATCGTTCGCACCAGCCACCGGGGCGGCGCGCCGGTGCCCCCGCGAATGCGGTACACCGTGTCGTAGTGATGGTAGGCGACGGCCGAAATCAGCCCGAAAGCTGCAGGAAGGGCTTGGTCGACATCGCTGCGGGCGGCCAGAGCAAGGATCGTGCAGTACTCCGCCACCCGGAATATCGGGGACACGAGCCAGTCGAGTGCGCCCTTGAGGGGGCGGGCGACGGCGACGCCGGAGCAGACCGCGTAGAACACCGCGGCGACGATCATCTGCCGGCTGCCGAACGGCTGCAGCAGAGCGGCGCCGATCAGCGCGGCCGCACCGACGAGGGCCACCACCGGGGCGGCCCATCCGCCCCGGATGCGGGGTCCCCTCGCCGCGACGAGGCCGGCCAGCGGCCCGGAGTCCGCGAGGTCGGCGAGCGCCTGGGCGGCCCGGTCGGTGCGCTGCGCCTTGCGGGTCAGCGAGCGCAGCAGGCGGCCGGCGGTGGTGTAGCAGGCGGCGACCGAGCAGCCGATCAGCAGAGCGTAGAAGACGATCCGCGGGGTCGTCACCGCGGTCAGCACGGCGATCATCGCCCAGCGTTCGCCGATCGGCAGCACTATCATCCGGCGCAGCCAGACCGTCCAGCCGGCGCTGTCGAGCTTGTCGGAGAGGGCTGCCGTCGGGCTCGAATTGGCGACCGCGTCGTGGTTGGCCTCGTTGAACGAGAAGTCGACGACATGGCGGCAGGTCTGCAGCACCATCGCGCCGAGGGCGAGCGCCCATACGTCGTCGCCGTTGCGGGCCGCGCCGAGGGCGAGGCCCGCGTAGTACGCGTACTCCTTGGCCCGGTCGAACGTGGCGTCCAGCCAGGCGCCCATCGTCGAGTACTGCAGCGAGTAGCGGGCAAGCTGCCCGTCGGTGCAGTCCAGGACGAAGGAGAGGAGCAGCAGCAGTCCAGCGGCGATGTACCCGCCGCGGCTGCCGGTCGCCGCGCAGCCCGCCGCGATCAGCGCGGTGAGCAGGGAGGCGGTGGTGACCTGGTTCGGGGTGAGGCCGCGGCGCGCGCACCAGCGGGCGATGTAGCGCGAGTACGGGCTGATGAAGTAGGTGGTGAAGAAGCCGTCGCGGGCCTTCACGGCGCTGCGCAGCCGTACCGCCTCGTCGTCGACCGCGGCCACAGCGGACTGGGCTGTGGCCCGGGCGGCCTGGTCGACGGGGACGGCCGCGACGAGCGAGCCGAGCTCCGGGCGCTGCACGGCGGTGCCCTCGGCCTCCAGCGCGACGGCGAGGCGGCCCGGCACGGTGCGGTCGGTGACGGGCACGGTGTCCGCGCCGCCGGCCGGCCCCAGGGGGACGCCCGCACCGATGGCCGCGGTGTCACTGCGCAGGGCGCGGGCGAGCGCGGGGCGCGCCTCCGGCTGTGCGGTGAGCGCACCGGGGACGGCGGCGGCGGGGAAGCGGGGGTCGGTCAGTCCGAGCCGGAGGGCGTGGACGTGTCCGACGAAGCGGGGATCGACGAGCGCGACGCGGGCGTCGGCGGGAGCCGCGGAGAGCAGCTCGGCGGCCTGGGTGACATCAGCGGCGGCCTGCACGTCGAAGCCCAGCGACCTCAGATCGTCCGTGAGCGACGATCCGGGTACCGGCGCACCGGTGAGGATGGCGGTCGACAGACGAACTCACTCCTTGGTGCTGACAGGGTCGGCGCGCGACAGTGCGGCCCGGATGCGGGCCGGCGGCACGTCGGCAGAGGCTATCGGATGAACGGAAGCGGGAGTTCACTGCCCGTTTGTGCTCCGTTCGGGGTGGACCGGCATCATGCGGCGCCGCCCGCGATCATCATCGTCGATCCCGGCCCCGGCTCACAAACCGCGGGGGTACCGGGCTCTGCCTCGGTTCACACGCCGCAGCGGCATAGACCTAGGCTGACGGGCATGACATGGATGATCACAGGCGGAGCGGGATATATCGGGGCACATGTGGTACGGGCCATGACGGCTGCCGGGGAGCGGGTGGTCGTGCTCGACGACGTGTCGACCGGCATCCGCGACCGGCTCCCGGCCGATGTACCGCTGATCCGTGGCTCGGCCGCCGACCGCGCGCTGCTCGACCGTACGCTCGCCAGGCACGCGGTGACCGGTGTGGTGCATCTCGCAGCGAAGAAGCAGGTCGGCGAGTCCGTCGAGAAGCCGCTGCTCTACTACCGGGAGAATGTCTCGGGGCTGACCGTCCTGCTGGAGGCCGTGGTCGCGGCCGGTGTGCGAAACTTCGTCTTCTCCTCCTCGGCCGCGGTGTACGGCGTACCGGACGTGGAACTCATCACCGAGGAGACTCCCTGCGCACCGATCAATCCGTACGGTGAGACCAAGCTCGCCGGGGAGTGGCTGGTCCGGGCGACCGGGAGGGCGCACTCGCTGTCCACCGGCTGTCTGCGCTACTTCAATGTGGCGGGAGCGGCCGAGCCGGAACTCTCGGACACGGGCGTCTTCAATGTCATTCCGATGTTCTTCGACCGGCTGACCCGCGGCGAGGCCCCCCGGATCTTCGGCGACGACTATCCGACGCCGGACGGGACCTGCATCCGCGACTACATCCACGTCGCCGATCTCGCCGACGCGCATCTCGCGGTGGCCCGCAGACTTGCCGAGCAGGACGGCCCCGGGGACCTGACCGTGAACATCGGCCGCGGCGAGGGCGTCTCGGTGCGCGAGCTCGCCGATCTGGTGGGCGAGGTCACCGGCCACCGGACCAAGCCGGAGACCGAGCCGCGCCGGCCCGGCGACGCGGCCAGGGCCGTCGCCTCCGCCGCACGGATGTCCGAGGAGCTGGGCTGGACGGCCCGGCTCGGGGTGCGGGAAATGGTCGAGTCCGCCTGGGAGGGCTGGTGCCTGCGCCACCCCGAGGCACTCGCCTCGTGATCCGCACCTGAACGGTGCACCGCCCTGACCTGCCATCATTTCCGCAGGTCAGGGCATATGACAACGGTGTTCAGTGCCGTGTTGCCCGATACCCCCTACCCGTAGTTCACTGGCCTTCTCGGGCCGATACGGGTCCGGTTCCGCAAGACGACCGGAGGCGTCCCCATGGGGGCTGGGCACGATCACGGGCACTCGCACGGCGGGCCGCCGCCCACCGGCACCGCTGCCGCCGCGTACAAGGGACGGCTGCGGATCGCGCTGTGCATCACGCTCACCGTGATGGTCGTGGAGATCATCGGTGGTCTGCTCTCCGACTCGCTCGCACTGATCGCCGACGCCGCCCATATGGCGACCGATGCGCTGGGACTCGGCATGGCGCTGCTGGCGATCCACTTCGCCAACAAGCCGGCCGGTCTCAATCGAACGTTCGGCTACGCCCGGGCCGAGATCCTCGCCGCTCTGGCCAACTGCCTGCTGCTGCTCGGCGTGGGCGGCTATCTGCTCTACGAAGCGGTCGAGCGCTTCATCACGCCCGCCGAGACCCGGGGCGGGCTGACGATCGTCTTCGCCCTCGTCGGCCTGGTCGCCAACATGGTCTCCCTGTCGCTCCTGGTGCGCGGGCAGAAGGACAGCCTCAATGTGCGCGGCGCCTATCTGGAGGTGCTCGCGGACGCGCTCGGCTCAGTCACCGTGCTGGTCTCGGCCGCCATCATCCTGGCCACCGGCTGGCAGGCCGCCGACCCGATCGCCTCGCTGCTGATCGGCCTGATGATCGTCCCCCGTACGGTCAAGCTGCTCCGGGAGACGCTCAATGTGCTGCTGGAGGCGGCCCCCAAGGGCGTCGACATGGGCGAGGTACGGGCCCACATCACCGCCCTGCCCGGGGTGCTGGACGTCCATGACCTGCACGCCTGGACCATCACCTCGGGGATGCCGGTGCTCTCCGCCCATGTGGTGGTGCAGCAGGAGCTGCTCGACTCGATGGGGCACGAGAAGCTGCTGCACGAGCTGCAGGGCTGTCTCGGCGACCACTTCGACGTCGAGCACTGCACGTTCCAGCTGGAGCCGAGCGGTCACGCGGAGCACGAGGCCAGACTCTGTCACTGAACGGCGATTCAGCGCAGTACTCCAACTGCCGCCCTGGCGTGGGTGTTAGGGTCGTGCGCAGAGGTGTGCGAGCCTCCCCTTGCCTGAGAGCCTGTCGGGTGACCTTCGATCGGAAAGCGGACGCGGTCTGGTGCGTGCGATTCCAAGGCGCCGGAAGACCCTCGGATGAGGTCTCCCCTGCTCGAACGAAGCTGAGAGCTTGGGGAAGGAGCTCCTAGGGCGTTTCGGCAACTCGGGAAGCGTGCGTGCCAGGGCGTGGCCGCCCGATCAGAGGTCACCCGACAGGCTCTGAGAGAGGAGCTGAGGTTGATGACCGTCGCGACGGCGCCTGCCCGGCGCAGCATCCGGTCCTTCTTCAGCTCCCGGGTTCCCGGCTGACGCCCCGGCTCACTCACGCCGAGTCGCCACGTCGACCGGAACCCTCTCACTCAGGGGTTTCCCACGTTGACCGACAACGATCACGCCGCCCGTTACGAGGCGTTCTTCTCCCTGCATCACCATCTGCCCCGGCAGAGTCCCGGCTCCGACGCCACCACCCGATGGCTGCTCGCCCGCACCGGCCCACTGCCGCACCGTCCGCGCGTCCTCGATCTGGGCTGTGGTCCCGGCCGGACATCCCGGCTACTACCCGCGGTTCGGCTTCGTACCGGCGTCCCGGTACGGGATCCGGGCGGGCTTCGAGGTGCCGGACGAGGCGATGATGGCTCTGGTCCTCGACGATTCCGGGCCCGTCCCGACGGGCACGATCCAGTATCCGGCGGCGTTCGGGATCTGACGTGCCGTCCGGTCCCGCCGCATCCACCAGGTGCGGCGGGACCGGACATGCCAGGACCCGAAGTACGGACAAGCCGCTTTTGTGCGGCAGACTTGAGCAGACTCGAGGGGACCGGCGCACGAGGCCGGGCACCATAGCGAAGGATGGGTATGCCGACCACACCAGCCACCGCGGCGAACAGCTCGTCGAACGGCACAGCAGAAGCGATCATGCTCGAACTGGTCGACGAGAACGGCACCACCATCGGCACGGCGGAGAAGCTCGCCGCCCACCAGGCACCCGGTCAACTGCACCGGGCGTTCTCCGTGTTCCTCTTCGACGAGCAGGGCAGACTGCTGCTGCAGCGCCGGGCGCTCGGCAAGTACCACTCCCCCGGTGTCTGGTCGAACACCTGCTGCGGCCACCCGTACCCGGGAGAGGCACCCTTCACCGCCGCTGCCCGGCGTACGTACGAGGAGCTCGGGATCTCGCCCTCGCTGCTGGCCGAGGCGGGCACCGTCCGCTACAACCACCCCGACCCGGCCTCGGGCCTGGTGGAGCAGGAGTTCAACCACCTCTTCGTCGGCATGGCGCAGGCGGAGCCGGAGCCGGACCCGGAGGAGGTCGGTGAGACAGCGTTCGTGGCCGCCGACGAACTGGCGAAGCGGCATGCCGAGGCACCGTTCTCGGCGTGGTTCATGACGGTGCTCGATGCCGCGCGCCCGGCGATCAGGGAGCTGACCGGCCCGTCCGCGGGCTGGTAGCGGCGAACCGAACGGCGGGCGCGGGACGGGCGGGGGCGGTCAGAAGTACCGGTTCAGTGGCAGCGCCGCCCAGATGATCTTTCCGCCGCCGGCGGTGTGCTCGACATCGCAGGTGCCGCCCGCCTCGTTCGTGATCTCCCGGACCAACAGCAGCCCGCGCCCGCCCGTCTGCGCATAGTCCGTCTCCAGCGCCGTGGGCCGGTACGGGTGGTTGTCCTCGACGGAGACTCTGACCCATTCGGCACCGACGGCCACCTCGACGGCGAGCTCCGGGGAGAGCAGCGCGGCGTGCTTCACGGCGTTGGTGACCAGCTCCGAGACGATGAGCAGCAGGCCCTGGGCGATGCCTTCGTCCATCGGCACGCCCTGGCGGTTCAGCAGATCGCGTACGGCGTGCCGGGCCTGCGGTACGGAGACGTCGACGGCCGGCGCGGTGAACCGCCAGACTCCCTCGTAGGACACGGGCCTGGCGGGGACACTCCCGCGGCTCTCCATAGTTCCCGCACCCGCTCTCAACTCGACAGTCACTGCACGTCGAAGTACAGAGTGCGGGGAGTAGTCGGTCCGGGCTGTGCTACTGAGCAGAAGTCGACCTCTATCGACAGAATTTTTTCGAATGAGAATATGACAGTGTCAGTTCTTGGACTGGTTCTGATCTTCTTCTGAGGGCTTGTCCGGCAGTGCCTCGGCCGCCATCTGGTCCGAGACCAGCGAGACGATACGGCGGCCACCGACCCCGATCGCGATCAGGCCCAGCCCGTCGAAGAGCAACGCCAGCGAGAAGAACAGACCGAGCACATAGAGGCTGCTGTGCGGCCAGCCGAAGAGCACCAACAGTCCCAGGAGCAGCCCGAAGGCGCCCTGCAACAGCGTCCAGCCGAACTGCGGCCCGCGCACCACGACGCTTCCCACCAGCCGGAACACCCCACCGGTCAGGAAGAGCAGCGCGGCGAACATGGTGAGCGCCTCGGCCGTGCCGTGCGGATGGCGGATCACGACGACACCTGCGGCCATGTACAGCGCGGCGACCACCACACCGAGCCAGAAGTAGTCGGTGCCGCGGGACTGGATCGCGTGGAGCAGACCGACGAGGCCGCCGATGAGCAGCAGCCAGCCGAAGAGGAGCATCGAGGTCAGCGTCGCGACCTCGGTGTAGACGAGACCGACCAGGCCGGCCACGACGAGGAGAGCACCGAGCAGGACGAGCCCGCCGAAGCCGCGGCTCAGTTTCCTGCCCTGGAGTTCGGGACCGGGCATCTGACAGCTCCTCACGGTGCGTGCCTGCTTCGCACCCCCTTCTTGATCATAGGTTCGAACGGGACGGATAGCATCCGGCGCATGGACCGTACGGAACCGCAGCTGCAGCTCACCGTCGCGGACGGCATCGCCACCGTCGTGATCAGCAACCCGGCCAAGCGCAACGCCATGACGGCCGCCATGTGGCAGGCGCTGCCCGGACTGCTGGAGCGGATGGCCGCCGACCCCGCTGTGCGCGCCCTGGTTCTGACCGGCGCCGGGGACACCTTCTGTGCGGGCGCGGACATCTCCTCGCTGCGGGACCGGGCGAGCGACCCGGCGTACGATCCGCAGGCTCTGGCGGTGGCGGCCGAGGAGGCCCTGGCCGCCTTCCCCCGGCCGACGCTCGCCGCGGTGCGCGGCTACTGCGTGGGCGGCGGCAGCCAGCTGGCGGCCGCCTGCGATCTGCGGTTCGCCGAGGAAGGCGCATCCTTCGGCGTCACCCCGGCCAAGCTCGGGATCGTCTACGCCGCGTCGTCGACCCGGCGGCTGCTCTCGCTGATCGGACCGGCCGCGGCAAAGCATCTGCTGTTCTCCGGCGAGTTGATCGGCACGGAACGGGCGCTGCGGACCGGACTGGTGGACGAGGTGCTGCCGGCCGGCGAGCTGGACAAGCGGGTGGAGGCGTACGTACGGGTCCTGGCATCGCGCTCACAGCTGACACAGGCGGCGGCGAAGGAGTTCGCCACGGGGCGGGAGGACCGGGACGCGTACTGGGTGGAGCAGGCGCGCCGCAGCGGCGACACCGCGGAGGGTGTCGCCGCCTTCCTGGAGAGGCGGGCGCCGCGCTTCACCTGGACGACCTGAGTGCCGGCCATGATCCGCCGGACATCCCGTAGGCAGGGCGTGTCGGCAAAGTCTCGCCCGGCCCGCGGCGGGCCACGCCCTCCGGGCGGCGGGATGCGGTGCGGAGCTCGTACGTGACGTCCGGGAAGCCGGAGGCACCGGCGAACACCTCCATGGGCCCGGCCACGTCGAGACTCCGAACACCGTCGAAGAGGACGACGAGTACGGATCGCTGCGTCATGTCTGCCATCCTGGGCGGCCACGACGATGGCTGCAATGACGAAGAACCCACCTTTCCTGCCATGCCGGTCCTGGTCGAAATTGGGCGTGGCCCCGGGGGTTACGGGGCGTACCGACCAGTCGGTAACGTGCGGGCATGAGTACTCTGCCGCCGCGCGCCGGACGCCGCTGCCACAACGCCATCAACCCGCTGCACTCGACGGTCTACTTCTCCCCCGACCTCGGCAAGGAGCTCGGAGAGCTCGGCATCCACGACTCGAACGCCGCCTACTTCGCCGCACGCGGAGCGGCGCTCGGCGCCGTCGGACCAGGCACGGTCACCGCCACCTTCTACAACTTCAACCACGAACTCGTCGCCCGGCACCTCCCCGCGGTGTGGTCCGTTGCTTCGCCGCAGGCGGTCCTGGACGCCCGGCTGCGGGCCGCGGACACGACGCTGCGCCAGCTGCTCGGCCCGGAGATCATCGACTCCCCCGAGCTGGCCGAGGCCGCGGAGCTGGCGCTGCGCGCCGCCGAGGCGTGCACGCGACACGCCCGGCCGCTCTACGCCGCCCACGCCGATCTGCCGGTGCCGGAGCAGCCGCATCTGGCGTACTGGCACGCCGGGACGCTGCTGCGCGAACACCGCGGTGACGGCCATCTTGCCGCGCTCCTCGCCGCCGGTCTCGACCCGGTCGAGGCCCTGGTCAGCCACACCGCGACCGGAAAGGGAATGTCCCCGCGCTGGGTGCTCGCCACCCGCGGCTGGCGCCGCACGGACTGGGAGGACGCGGCCGAACGGCTGCGCCGGCGCGGACTCCTGGACAGCGAGGGCGAGTTGACGGAGGCGGGCGTCGCACTGCGGGCGGAGCTGGAGGACACCACGGACCGGATGGACCTGGCACCGTACGAGCATCTGGGTGCGGAGGGCGTGGAGCGGCTCACCGAGCTGGCGCGCGGATTCCTCCTCACGGCGGCTTCTGCGGGTGCGTTCCCGGCCGATCTGGTCGGCAAGAGCTGATCCCGCCGACCCGCCGACCGGCGGACAAGTGGGGTGGTCGGGCGACACGGCGCCCGGCCACCCGGCACAATGCAGGCGGAAGGGGCTCCGCCCCGGCAAGCACAGCCAGTACAGCCCAGCACAGCCAGTACGAGAAGGCGAGTCGGTAGAACCGTGACGACGTCCATCGAAGGCAGGATCGCCGAGGAGCTCGGCGTACGCGAGCGGCAGGTGAAGGCAGCCGTAGAGCTGCTCGACGGCGGGTCGACCGTGCCGTTCATCGCGCGCTACCGCAAGGAAGCGACCGAGATGCTCGACGATGCGCAGCTGCGCACGCTCGAGGAACGGTTGCGGTACCTACGGGAACTGGAGGACCGGCGGGCGGCGATCCTCGACTCCGTACGCGAACAGGGCAAGCTCGACGAGGCCCTGGAAGCGCAGATCCGGGCCGCCGACACCAAGGCGCGGCTCGAGGACATCTATCTGCCGTTCAAGCCGAAGCGGCGGACGAAGGCGCAGATCGCCCGGGAAGCAGGGCTCGAACCGCTCGCCGACGGCCTGCTGGGCGACCCGTCCGTCGAACCGCTCGCCGCTGCCGCCGCCTTCGTCGACGCCGGCAAGGGCGTCGCGGACGCCGCCGCGGCTCTGGAGGGCGCCCGTGCCATCCTCGCCGAGCGGTTCTCGGAGGACGCCGACCTGATCGGCGAACTGCGTGAGCGCATGTGGTCGCGCGGGCGGATGGCCGCGAAGGTGCGGGACGGCAAGGAGGAGGCGGGCGCGAAGTTCGCCGACTACTTCGACTTCGCCGAGCCGTTCACCGCGCTGCCCTCGCACCGGGTCCTCGCGATGCTCCGGGGCGAGAAGGAGGACGTGCTCGACCTGGTCCTGGAGCCGGAGGAACCCTCGGAGACACCGGGCCCTTCGACGTACGAGAACATGGTCGCCCGCCGTTTCGGCGTGGCCGACCGGGGCCGCCCGGGCGACAAGTGGCTCGGCGACACGGTGCGGTGGGCGTGGCGGACCCGGATCCTCGTCCACCTCGGGATCGATCTGCGGCTGCGGCTGCGGACGGCGGCGGAGGACGAGGCGGTACGGGTCTTCGCGTCGAACCTGCGCGACCTGCTGCTCGCCGCGCCGGCCGGGACGCGCGCCACGCTGGGGCTCGACCCCGGTTTCCGTACGGGTGTGAAGGTCGCCGTCGTCGACGCGACCGGCAAGGTCGTCGCGACGGACGTCATCTACCCGCACGTCCCGGCGAACAAGTGGGACGCGTCCCTGGCCAAGCTGGAGCGGCTGGCGAAGGAGCACTCCGTCGATCTGATCGCGATCGGCAACGGCACGGCGTCCCGCGAGACGGACAAGCTCGCGGGTGAACTGTGCGAGAGGCACCCGGAGCTGAAGCTCACCAAGGTGATGGTGTCCGAGGCGGGCGCCTCGGTCTACTCGGCCTCCGCCTTCGCCTCGCAGGAACTCCCCGACATGGACGTGTCACTGCGTGGTGCGGTGTCGATCGCCCGGCGTCTGCAGGACCCGCTGGCCGAGCTCGTGAAGATCGACCCGAAGTCGATCGGTGTCGGCCAGTACCAGCACGACCTGTCCGAAGTGAAGCTGTCACGCTCACTGGACGCGGTCGTCGAGGACTGTGTGAACGGCGTCGGTGTCGACGTCAACACCGCGTCGGCCCCGTTGCTCTCGCGGGTCTCCGGCATCGGCTCCGGTCTCGCCGAGAACATCGTCGCGCACCGGGACACGAACGGGCCGTTCCGGTCCCGGAAGGCGCTGAAGGACGTGGCGCGGCTGGGCCCGAAGGCGTACGAGCAGTGTGCGGGCTTCCTCCGGATCCGGGGCGACGACCCGCTCGACGCGTCGAGCGTGCACCCGGAGGCGTACCCGGTGGTGCGGCGGATGGCGAAGACGGTGGGCGGGGATGTCGCGTCGCTGGTCGGCCACTCGGGTGTGCTGCGGTCGCTGCGGGCGGACGACTTCGTGGACGAGACATTCGGGCTGCCGACGGTCACGGACATCCTGAGGGAGCTGGAGAAGCCGGGTCGCGACCCGCGGCCCGCGTTCAAGACGGCCACCTTCAAGGAGGGCGTCGAGAAGATCGGCGATCTGGCCCCCGGGATGGTGCTGGAGGGGGTCGTCACGAATGTCGCCGCGTTCGGGGCGTTCGTGGACGTCGGTGTGCACCAGGACGGTCTGGTGCATGTGTCGGCAATGTCGAAGACGTTCGTGAAGGATCCGCGGGATGTCGTGAAGCCGGGCGACATCGTGAAGGTGAAGGTGATGGACGTCGACATTCCGCGGAAGCGGATCTCGTTGTCGCTGCGGCTGGACGACGAGGCGTCGGAGGGACAGTCGTCGTCGCAGGGCGGCGGGACGAAGCGGGAGCGGGGCGGCCAGGGAGGTGGCCAGGGCGGTCGGCCGCCGCGGCAGCGGCAGGGCCAGGGCCAGGGCCAGGGCCAGGGCCAGGGCGGTCAGGACCGTGACCGGCGCGGTGGCGGTGGCGGTGGCAGCTCTGCGCGTCAGGCGCCGGCGCCGGTGAACAGTGCCATGGCGGATGCGTTGCGGCGGGCGGGGCTGGCGGATCCGAAGCAGGGCGGAAAGAAGCGCTGACGGTGGGGGCGGGTGAGGGCGGTCCGCTGCGCGGCTGTCCCCCACCCGCCCCTTCCCGAATCGGGGGGCTCCGTCCCCGGGCCCCTTTTTGTCCTCAATCGCCGGACGGGCTCGGTCTTTCGCCTGCTCGGGCTTTCGCCTGCTCGGGCTTTCGCCTGCTCGGGCTTTCGCCTGCTCGGGCTTGAGTGGGTCAGGCCTCGGTCAGTTTGCCGTCGGCCACCTCGACGCGCCGCGTCGTCCGCACCGCCTCCAGCATCCTTCGGTCATGCGTGACGAGCAGCAGCGTCCCCGTGTACGAGTCGAGCGCCGACTCCAGCTGTTCGATCGCGGGCAGGTCGAGGTGGTTCGTCGGCTCGTCCAGGACCAGGAGGTTCACGCCCTTGCCCTGAAGAAGGGCGAGGGCCGCCCTGGTCCGTTCGCCCGGGGAGAGGGTCGTGGCGGGCCGCATCACATGGTCCGCGCGCAGCCCGAACTTGGCGAGCAGCGTGCGGACCTCGGCCGGTTCGGTCTCGGGGACGGCTGCGCAGAACGCCTCCAGCAAGGTCTCCGAGCCATGGAACAGCTTCCGTGCCTGGTCCACCTCGCCCACCACCACGCCCGAGCCGAGCGTCGCATGGCCCGAGTCCAACGGCAGGCGGCCGAGCAGCGCCGCGAGGAGAGTGGACTTGCCGGCTCCGTTGGCGCCGGTGATCGCCACCCGGTCCGCCCAGTCGATCTGCAGCGAAGCCGGCCCGAACGCGAAGTCGCCGCGCACGACCTGCGCCTCGCGGAGCGTGGCGACGACCGATCCGGAGCGCGGGGCCGTGGCGATCTCCATCCGCAGCTCCCACTCCTTGCGCGGCTCCTCGACGACATCGAGCCGTTCGATCATGCGCTGCGTCTGCCGGGCCTTCGCGGCCTGCTTCTCGCTCGCTTCGCTGCGGAACTTGCGGCCGAGCTTGTCGGAGTCGGTGGCCTTGCGGCGGGCGTTCTTGACGCCCTTGTCCATCCAGCCGCGCTGCATCTGGGCGCGGCCTTCGAGGGCGGAGCGCTTGTCGGCATACTCGTCGAACTCCTCGCGGGCATGCCTGCGGGCCCGGTCGCGCTCCTCCAGATAGGCCGCGTACCCACCGCCGTAGAGGTTGATCTGCTGCTGGGCGAGATCGAGTTCGAGGACCTTGGTGACCGTACGCATCAGGAACTCGCGGTCGTGACTGATGACGACGGTGCCGGCGCGCAGCCCGGAGACGTACCGCTCCAGTCGCTCCAGTCCGTCCAGGTCCAGATCGTTGGTGGGCTCGTCAAGGAGGAAGACGTCGTACCGCGACAGAAGCAGCGAGGCGAGTCCGGCGCGGGCGGCCTGGCCGCCGGAGAGCGCGGTCATCGGCAGGTCGAGGCCGACCGTCAGACCGAGGTCGGCGGCGACCTCCTCGGCGCGCTCGTCGAGGTCGGCGCCGCCGAGGGCCAGCCAGCGTTCGAGGGTTTCGGAGTACGCGTCGTCCGCCCCCGGTGCCCCGTCGACGAGGGCCTGGGTGGCGGCGTCCATCGCCGCCTGGGCGTCGGCGACGCCGGTCCGGCGGGCGAGGAAGTCCCGTACGGTCTCGTCCTGGCGGCGCTCCGGCTCCTGCGGGAGGTGGCCGACGGTGGCGGTGGGCGGGGAGAGCCGCAGCTCGCCCTCCTCCGGCCGGTCGAGCCCGGCGAGCAGCCGGAGCAGGGACGATTTTCCGGCTCCGTTGACTCCGACGAGACCGATCACGTCACCGGGTGCGACGACGAGGTCGAGTCCGGCGAAGAGTGTGCGGTCGCCGTGTCCGGCGGCGAGGTCCTTGGCGACGAGAGTGGCAGTCATCAGGGTGTCGATCCTAATCGGCGGACGGCTTCGCTCTCGACGGGTGTCAGAGAAGCCCGGCCGGTTCGTAAAGGGCGAGGGAGCCCGCCACGGCGACGTTCAGGCTCGCGCCTGTGCCGATCATCGGTATCTCCACGCACGTGTCGAGGAGATCCAGGGCCTCGGGCGAGTGCGGGTGCGGATCGCGGGGCGGGCCCGCCCCGGTCGCCGTTCATCGCGGCACGGCGGCGGACCTTCTGGACGACCGGTGGTGCGTTCGAGGCATCGTGTGCGGCGATTGGCGGCTCGCCGGGGCCATCGACTCCGTGCTCAGTGGTGGATCACGGGTGCCACCAGCACGCTCCCGGTGGTGCGTGCCACGATGAAGGACTGTCCCTTGACGGCCCGTGCGTCCAGTGGAATTCGGTGCTGCCCCGGCTCCAGTACGCCGTCGAAGACCTCCTGCGCGTGGGTGCGGTACAGCCGGTCGAGGCGGTACGCGACCAGACTGACCCGGCAGGCCGAGGTGACGTCGACCTCGGCCGTGCCGTCCGCCGCCGTCAGCCGGACCAGGCGGCGCCGGGCCGGTGCGCTGCGGTCCAGGGCGTGTTCGATCTGGGCGACCAGCACCGGAATCACCGGGGCCAGGCCGTCCACGTAGGCCACGTCCGCGGCGGCCCGGGTGAACGCGTGACACACGGCGGCGCGTTCGTCCTCGGTGATCGCCCGGCCGAAGACCACCGCGCGGTAGCCGCGGAGTTCCTCGGCCGGCACCTGGGCGGCGTCCGCGGTGATGTCGGTGCCGATCCCGATGGTGCGGAGCGCGGCGGCGAGCTTGGCGAGTACGGCGACGCGAGCGCCGATGAGCAGCACGCGCTGCCCGGCGGGCGCGTCCGGGCCCGGTTCCGTGCCGTCCGCCGCCTCGGACGGGAGGAGGCGTTCCAGTTCCTGCCGGTACTGGTCGCCGTCGAAGCGGAACGGCCCTATGCCGTGGTAGCCACCCTGTTCCAGGTCGACGGTCTCGTACGTCTGCCAGGCGAAGTCGCGCCAGACGAAGTCGGTGCCGTCGCGTTCGATGACGGCGGTGACCGCCCCGCATGCGAGGCTCTCGCACTCGGGACACCCGTAGATCACATAGCGTCCGTCGGGCAGTGGGGCGCCCGCTTCGAGGAGCAGGCGCCGCACATGGGTGGTGAAGATCGCGGGCGGTACGTCGGAGGCGAGCGGGGAGACGGCGTCGAGGTCGGAGAGGTGGAACAGCAGCGGACGGCCGTCGATGACGAAGTCCATGAAGTCCCGGTGCACCTGGTAGTCACCACTGGCCAGAACTCCACCGGCTCGCATCGCCGGCGCAAGGCCGAAAGTCGCGTACTCGGCAGACATGTTCCGAGTATTCCCAACGCGGACCTGTTGTGCGCACGGCAGCGCGGATTCCGTTAGCGTCCGGCCATGAGCGACACACGGGCAGAGGTGACGGGGCGGACGGACGTGCCGGACGTGATCGTGGTGGGTGGTGGGATCAGCGGGCTGACCACGGCCCTGGTGCTGGCCGAGCGCGGCCGCCGGGTGCGGGTCTGGTCCAGGGAGCCGGCCGCGGCGACGACGTCGGCGGTGGCGGGGGCGTTGTGGTGGCCGTACCGGATCGAGCCGGAGGAGCTGGTCGGTGACTGGTCGCTGACATCGCTCCGGAGATACGAGGAGCTGGCCGGGCGCCCGGACGAGACGGGGGTGCGGCTGGTCTCCGGTCTGCACGGGGGCGAGCGGCTCGCCGCTCTCGGTTCGTGGGCAGGGCAGTTGAAGCACGTGAGCGAGGTCGCGGAGGGGCTGCGGGTCCGGCTGCCGCTGATCGACATGCCGGCGCATCTGAGCTGGCTGGAGCGGCAGTTGACGGCGGCCGGCGGCGTTGTCGAGCGGCGTACCGTCACCTCGTTCGACGAAGCCGCCGCAGAGGCGTCGACGGTAGTCAACTGCACCGGTCTCGGGGCGCGCGAGCTGGTCCCCGATGCCGGGGTGCGCCCGGTCCGCGGCCAGCTGGTGCTGGTGGAGAACCCGGGGATCGAGGAGTGGTTCACCGAGGCGGACCCTGCCTCGGACGCGACGACGTACTTCTTCCCGCAGCCCGGGAGGCTGGTTCTCGGCGGCACGGCCGAGGTGGACGACTGGAGCACGGTGCCCGACCCACGTACCGCCGAGGATATCGTGGCCCGGTGTGCCCGGATCCGGCCGGAGATCGCGGGGGCTCGGGTCATCGGGCACCTGGTGGGTCTGCGTCCCGCACGAGACACCGGTGTGCGGATCGGGGCCGAACCGCTGCCGGGCGGCGGGCGGTTGGTGCACAACTACGGGCATGGGGGTGCGGGGGTGACGGTGGCCCTGGGCTGCGCGCGAGCGGCGGCCGATCTCCTGTCCTGAACCGGGGCGGAGGACGCGGGCGGCCGGGCCGCGGGGGCCTCAGTCGGACAGCGTTCCGGGCTCGGACGGGCGATCGCGGTGGTCCGTGATCGGGCCCGGGCCCGATGATCACGACGAACAGTCCGATGCGGGTCTTCTCCCGCCGGTGCAGCGCCAGCAATCGGTGGCGGCGGCGCCCCAGGTCGCGAAGGCGAGGGTGAGGACGGCGGTGACTCCGAACACCACCCGGTCGGTCGTGGGGTGCCTGTCTCGCGTCGGGTCGCCGGGGGGATCCGCCGTGACCGGCAGATCCCCCCGGCCGCCCGTTCTCCGTTCGTCCTGCGACACGAGTGGCACCTTTCACGGAAGCTGAGTTTCGCGCTCCGTAGGCAGTACCACACGCATCACATGGTTCACGGGATCAACAAGCCGTATCAGCCTGACCGCTTGTGAGGTGATATGTCGCCCGCTCGTCCAGGAGGAGCGGAATCAGGTTCCGGGCCGACTGCCGCAACGGTACGTATGCTCCGTCACCGTCGGTCCGGGAGGTGACGCCGTGCAGGGCGAGTTCGTCCTTGACGTCGGCGAACTGCGCGGCGCTCAGGCGGTAGCCGCACGGCGGGTCCTGGAGGATCTCGACGGGTTCGGCCGGTTCGTTGTCCGCGCCCCCGAGGTACACGGGACCGCGGTCGGCGTACCCGGCCGCACGGGACGCGGCGGTGGCGGCGCCGATGGGACCGCGTCGTTCGTCGGTGAAGCGGAACAGACCGTCGAGCGCGACGAGTTGCGAGTCGACGCGGCGCCGGCTGTTGAGGGCCGGGTCGGCCTTCTCGGCGTCGGTGAGCGCATCGACGCGGGACTCGATGAGCAGGCCCACCGCGTGCTTGATGCCCGAGGTGTTGCGCAGGATGCGCTCCTGTCCGTCGCCCGCCGTCTGCTTGATCGGGTCTCCGGTGACCGGGTCGGTCCAGATCCCGTAGAGACCGCTGCTGTAGCCGGCGTTCTTGGCCGTGGGCCGTACGTACTGTTCGGCCAGGGTCTGCGATTCGTTGTGCACCCGGTCGGCGGCGTTGAGGTTGCGGGGCCAGAGGACGAACAGGTCCTTGTCGTAGTACGGCGGGGTGGCACCGTACTCGTGCAGGTCGTAGATCACCTCGGGCTTCCGGTCGCGGATGACCGCTGCCATGGCGCGCGCCTCGGCGGTCTGCAGGGCGATGTGGTCGCGGTTGATGTCGACGCCGTCGGAATTGCCCCGGGTGTTCGCGGCGCGCCCGTCGGGGTTCGCGGTGGGCACCACGAGGACATCGGTGTGCGAGAGGAAAGTGCGGGTCGCCCGGTCGTCCGCGTACGCGAGATCGCGAATGGTGGTCAGACACGCCTCGCGGCCGGACGGCTCGTTGCCGTGCTGACTGCAGATCAGCAGGACCGTGGTGGCCGCGGGGCCGTGGTTACCGATGCGCACGAGCTGGAGCGGGCGGCCCTGTTTCGTCGTACCGATCCGGTCGACGGAGACCCGGTCGCTGCCCCGGTCGACGGCGGCGAGGAAGGACTGCTCCTCGGGCTGGCCGGTCCAGTGGGCCCCGTTGCTGGTTTCGAAGCCGGTACGGGGCGGGGTGTGCGCTGCCTCGGCCGGGGCTGCGGCCAGGGGGACGGCCAGCGCCGTCGCGGCGACGGCGATGGCGAGGTTACGGACGAGCGGGATACGGGGTGTCATGAGCGGCTGCCTCCCGGGATGCGGTGTGCGGGACGCGGCGGTGCCACGCCTTCGGTATGGGATGCGCGGGGGGTGGCTGTCGCATGCGCGGAGCCCGCGGTGGCACGTACAAACGCTTCGGCGCCGCCGACGAACGGCAGTTTCGCGGACGTGCGGGCCAGATCGAGGGTGAGCGTGGGGGTGGAGGCCGGCGGGTCGATGAGGTCCTGGTCGGTGCCCGCGATGATCAGGGCGAGGCGGTGTCCGGCCGGCACGACGTGATCGCTCGCGGCCAGGTCGACCGTGATCGTGTAGCGCTTGCCCGGGGTGAGCGGGCGGCCCTTGCCTGCGGAGGCGTACGTACCGAGGTCGGCCCAGCCGCGGCTGAAGACGGTCCGGTCGACGGCGGCGGTCCTGGCCGTTGTCTCCTTGAAGCAGGAGCTGTCGCCGGCCGTGCTCGCGCCCCAGCAGGTGGGATCGGTGAGGGTGGTGATGCCTTCGCCGGATGCGCCGTAGTCCCGGATGGTGTCGGGGCCGACATCGACGAGGACGGCCGAGAGATGGGCGGTCGAGGTGGTCGGGGTCGCGGTGACGGTCACCTTCGACGAGCCGGAGAGCCGCAGGTCGTGGGCGAGCGGCGCGGTGAGGAACCCGGCCTTGGCGCCCGTGGACCGGTCCAGGTCGGCAGCCCAGTCCGTCTCGCTCTGCTGCGGGTCGTCGGTGAACGTCTCGGTGGCGCCGGGCCGGGCGGTCCTCCGGGTGAGGGTGCCGACGCCGGGTTCGGTGCCGGTGCCGGGGCGCACGGTGGTGGCGGCGGTGGTGCGCGGCGGCCAGACCTTGTCGGTGGACCACTGGTCGGGGTGGCGTTCGATGTCGGCCATCGGTGCGTGGTCGATGCCGTTGTCGTAACCGAGGAGGTAGTGGTCGAACCAGCGGTGCAGCGTGTCGACCCACTCGGCGCGCCGGTAGTCGAACGGGTCGACATGACCGGTCTGGGAGAGCCAGATCTTGCGCTCCACACCCTGCGCAGCAAGGGCGTCCCACCACTGGCCGAGGTGCTTGGTGCGGACGTTGAGGTCCTGCATCCCGTGCACGGCAAAGACGCTGGCCTTCACCTTGCGGGCGTCCTTCACGTAGTCGCGCTCGCTCCAGAGATTCGTCCAGTCGCCGGTACGGGGCGCCTCGTTGACGAGTTTCTGCTGCACGGCCGCGCAGCGCGCCCGCGCCTCGGGGCTCTCGACATAGCCGGAGAGCCATTCGGGACCACCGTCGTAGAGGGGGGCGCCCTGGGCGAAGTAGTAGTCGTACCAGGAGGAGATGGAACCGATCGGAACGATGGTCCGCAGCCCGTCGACGCCGGTCGCCGCCACACCGTTGGCGATGGTGCCGTCGTAGCTCTTGCCGATCATGCCGGTACGGCCGTTGGACCAGCCTGCCGAGGTGAGTTCAGTGCCGGTGCGGGTGGTGTAGCCGCGGGCCCGGCCGTTCAGCCAGTCGATGACGGCTGTCGCGGACTGGATGTCGGAGCGGCCGCCGACGTCGACGCAGCCGTCGGAGCGATTGGTACCGGCCAGATCCACGGCGACGAAGGCGTAGCCGCGCGGGACGAAGTAGTTGTCGTAGTAGAGCGGGAACTGGACGGGGTCGCCGTTGGTGTCGTACGTCTTCAACTGGCTCTCGTTGCCCCGCCCGCAGCACGAGTAGTAGGGGCTGGCGTCCATGATCACGGGTATCTTGCGGCCCTGTTGTGCGGGTTCGCGCGGCCGGACGATGTCGACGGCGACGCGGTCGCTCTTCCCGTTTCCGTCGCCGTCCAGTCCCGTGTCCACCCAGACGGACTCACGGACGGCGTTCCCGTACGAGTAGACGGCTCTGCTCTCCCGCGGGCTCGAGCCCTGTGCACCTGCCGGCGAGAGCAGGACGGCCATCAGGGCGGCCGAGGCCGCCACCACCAGCGATCTGTATGTCAAGCGGGTGCCCCGCGCACGTATCGGCATCTGCGGAAGGTACCCCGGTCAACTCCTGTGCGACAGGGGGCGATCGCACGCCGATCTTACGGAAAGGCAGTCAAGGTGTCATGTCGGCCGAATGGCGATCGTGTGACAGGGGTGGCCATGGACACGACCAGGCCGGGGAACGCTGAATAGTGTCGAAAGACCGGTCGAAAAGATCATCCGCCCCGAAGACTTGGAGCATTCGTGCACCGCAGACTCATCGTCCCTAGCGCACTCGCGGCCTTCCTGCTGCTGGCGATCCCGGCATCGGCCGCCGGAGGCACCGCGGGCGCCCCGGGTATCGGAGACCCCTATTACCCGGCCAGTGGCAACGGCGGCTACGACGTGTCCCACTACGACCTGAGGCTGAAGTATCAGCCCGCGACCGACCTCCTGGAGGGCACGGCGACGATCCTCGCCACCCCCACCCAGGACCTCTCGCGCTTCGACCTCGACTTCGGGCTCGATGTCTCCGAAGTGCGGGTGAACGGGAAGAAGGCGCAGTACGCGAAGAGCGGAACCCAGGAACTGGAGATCACACCGGCCGGAACCCTGGCGAAGGGCCGGGCCGTCTCGGTGGTCGTACGGTACGCCGGGAAGCCGTCCGAGCTGAAGATCGGCGGCTGGACCGCCTGGGCCCGTACCCCGGACGGCGGTGTGGCCGCGCAGGAGCCGGAGTCGGCTGTGTGGTGGTTCCCCAGCAATGACCACCCGTTGGACAAGGCTACGTACGACGTGTCGGTGTCCGTCCCGGACGGGACCCAGGCGATCAGCAACGGAGTGCTCCAGTCGCAGAGTTCGAAGCTCGGCTGGACGCGGTTCAACTGGCGCTCCAACAAGCCGCAGGCGACATACCTGGCGACGCTCGCGATCGGCAGGTTCGACATCACCACGGACAAAACGGCGGACGGCCTGCCGGTCCTCAACGCGTACAGCAAGGACCTCGGCGACAACGACGGGGCGGCGCGCGCCAGCATCGAGCGGACCACCGAGGTCGCCGAGTGGCTGACGGATGTCTTCGGTCCGTATCCGTTCAACGCGCTCGGGGGCTACGTACCGAATGTGACCAGCGGCTTCGCGCTGGAGACGCAGACCAGGCCGTTCTACAGCCCGCGGCAGTTCGCGAACGGCGCGAATGTCTCGGTCGTCGTGCATGAGCTGGCGCACCAGTGGTACGGCGACAGCGTGTCCGTCGACGGCTGGAAGGACATCTGGATCAATGAGGGCTTCGCCCGGTACAGCCAGTGGCTGTGGTCGGAGAAGGAGGGCGAGGGAACGGCGCAGGAACTGGCGGACTACACGTACGCCCTCCATCCGGCGGACGACGCGTTCTGGACGGTGAAGCCGGGAGACCCGGGTCCGGACAACCAGTTCCACGGGGCCGTCTACGACCGTGGGGCGCTGGCCCTCCAGGCGCTGCGGAACAAGCTGGGTGACGAGACCTTCTTCGCGCTGCTGAAGGGCTGGCCGGCCGAGCATGCCTACGGGAACGCGAAGGTGAGCGACTTCGTGACGTACGCGGAGCGGGTGTCGGGCACGCCGCTCGCCGGATTCTTCGACACCTGGCTGTACCAGCCCTCGCGGCCGGAGGCTCCGGCGTCGAGCGCGGCACGGACCGTGCGGAGCGCCGGGCAGCCCGCCTCCTGGAGGAAGATCGCCGCGACGAACACGATCCACGACCGGGACTGATCCACAGGGGCACTGTCGGCGCTGTCACCCCCGGGCGGGGGTGCCGGCGCCGGACAGGCCGGCGAGGTTCGTGCTGATCCGCCGGCCCCGGCCGCTCGCGGCCGGTTCCCGTGCGCACGAGGAGCGTCCCTTGCCCGCTCCAAGCCCCGATTCCGCTCGCGATGTCCGTCCCACGCTGGAGGCCGTGGCGGCCCGCGCAGGGGCGCTCGCCCGCCGGAGCGGCTTCCCCAGCGCCCCTGTCCGCATAAGGGCCCGTACGGCTAAGGGCCCGTACGGCCGCGGCCGACCCGCAGGCGCCCGCAGTCGCCGAGGGCGCGTCGAGCCGCTGAACACCGTGGGCCCGAGTGCGCTCAGCGGGTGCCCCGCACCCGGTGGGCGGCTCTGGCCCGACGCGCGTACGGCAGATAGCGCAGCCGCTCCGGAAGCACGGGCACCACGACCCGCACGACACCGCAGAACCGCCGCAGCTTCCGCTCCTGCGCGTCCGTCCACTCCAGACCGATCGCCTCGCGCGCGTCCGGCGGCATCAGGCCGATGGTGACGAATCTGCGGAACCGGGCCAGCGGCGGGAGCACAAGCGGCCACAGTGCCTTGAGCAGCAGTCTGACGGGCAGCGGGCCCCGGTCCGGCGGCGGTACCGGCCGGTCGGTGGCGACCAGCTCCTCGACGACGACGGTCGCCTCGATCTCGTCGGCGAGCATCTTGCGGTAGTACGGCCAGAACTCCTCGATCGACTGCGGCATGTCCCGGTCGTGGATGCCGAGGACCCGGCCGACCTGGAGCCATTCCCGGTACAGGGCCCGTTCCTGCGCCTCGGTGAGGGGGCGAACGAGATAGCGCGTGGCGTGCCGGTAGATGGGGAAACCGGTGGCGTGCACCCACGCGTAGTTCTCCGGTGACAGTGCGTGATAGCGGCGCCCTCGGCTGTCCGTGCCCTGGATGGTGCGATGCAGCTTCCGCAGCCTGCGCCCCTCCTCGGCTGCTTCCTCGCCCCCGTACACCCAGAGCTGGAGCGAGCGCAGGGACCGCTCGCCGCGCCCCCACGGGTCCGTACGGAACACCGAGTGCTCGTCGACGCCCGCGCCTACCGCCGGGTGCGCGACCTGGAGGGTGAGGGCCGCGGGGAGCATCAGCAGGGCGCGAACGTCCCCGGCGAGGCTCCACAGCACTCCGCCGGGCGGGGGCGGCTCCGGGGCGCTCCCCCGGGGTTCTTCGCTGCTCATGCGGGCGCTCCCAGCAGTCGGCGGGCGTGCGGATCGGTACCCGGCTGATGTGTGTTCCAGTATGCGATCTCCGGCGAATCGGCGAGCGGCAGGGGCGGCGGGATCCTGCCCGGCAGGTGGTGGCCCTCCAACCCCGCACGCACTGCTTTCGGTCGTCCGCGTCCTCGACGACGCCCGCGAGGGCGAGCCGGGTGACGCCCGCATCGAGGTAGTTCTCGGCCACGCAGCCCAGATTCCGCAGCAGCAAGGCGAAGTTGAAGCGGTCTCCCGGGGGGAGCGGGCCAGGTCCGGCGCCTCCAGTCCATGTCGATGACGGCGTTGGGCACCCCGGCACCGGTGAGCAGATCGCCCGCGGCGTCGGCCACCGAGGTCTTGCCCGACCCGACGGTGCCAGTGATCAGAAGGGCGCGGGCTTCCGGAGCGCTGCCGGATCGCGTGGACAGAAGCCCACGGCGAGCACCGGTTCACCGGTGACGAGCGTTCAGCCACGGTGCGCGACGGGCCCCTCCCCGTAGTCGTACACCGTCACGGGTATCCCCCGGCTCACCAGCCGCTGCTCGATCAGCGGCTCGATCCGGGACCAACTGCCGCCCGCGAGACCGCAACCGATCCGTGGCATATGAACCGACGCCCCCAGCTCGACAGCCCGTTCGGCGACCAGGCCCAGCGCCGTGTCGATCGCCTCGTACCGTACGGGCACCCCCTTGCTGCCCGTACGCATTCCCCGCTGCCCCACCATGTTCGCCACCCACACATAGGGACCCACCCGGACGAATTGCGCCGCGCCCAGGCCGAAGTCATTGCCCGCGCGCTCCCGGTGCCAGCGCCGGTAGGCGGCCTCCGGTTCGGGCCAGCGGCGGGAGACGGCGAGGACGAACCCCTTGCCCCACCCGCCCAGGTCGTTGCAGACATGCGCGATCAGTTTGACGCCCTTGCCCCGCGGTGCCGTGGCGTCCCCCCGTACATACGTGATCTCCGACATGACACCAGCGTAGGAGCCACCACTGACAACCGGCCGGGTTCAGCCGTCCCCGTACAGCGCCTCGATGGTCTCGCCGTACATGTCGCGGATCACTCGCCGCCGCAGTTTCAGGGACGGTGTCAGTTCGCCCGTCTCCGGTCCCCATTCCGCCGACAGCAGCCGGTACCGCTTGACCTGCTCGGTGCGGTTGAGCCGGGTGTTGGCCGCCTCGACGGCGCGGGCGACCTCTTCCCGTACCGCCGGATGGTCCGCGAGTACGGACGGGTCCCTCCTGGCGCCATCGGCCGGACCGTGCGGGTCCGTACCGGGGGGTGGGACTGCGCTTCGATGCTGCTGGACACTTTCACAACAGTGGTGAGACAGCAATACTGTTGAGCCGGATTGATGCAACGGATGCGGCCGTGCCCACGGAGCCGTGACCGAGGACAGCCGTGCCCAGCGGTCAGCAGCGAGGAGCAGACATGGCGACCGGGACCGAGGAGCCGACGCTCACCGTCGACGAGCTGGCGGCGCGCGCCGGAGTCACCGTACGCACCGTGCGTTTCTACAGCACGCGGGGGCTCCTGCCGCCGCCCGTGATCGGACCGCGCCGGGTCGGTCACTACGGGCACGAGCACCTCTCGCGGCTGGCGCTGATCGAGGAGCTTCAGCACCAGGGCATGACCCTCGCCGCGATCGAACGCTATCTGGAGCAGCTGCCGCCCGATCTGAGCGCGCACGACCTGGCCATCCACCGGGCACTGGTGGCGTCCTGGGCGCCGGACTCGGCGGAGCACGCGACCCGGGCGGAGCTGGAGCGGCGGGCGGGACGGGCACTGACCGAGGGGGACATCGACCGGCTGGCCGCGATGGGCGTCCTGGAGCGTGCGGAGGCGGCGGCCGGCAGCTACCGGGTCGATCCCGGGCTGCTGCGTCTCGGCGTCGAGCTGCTCGACGTACCGATCGCGCACGAGACGATCCTCGCGGCCCGCACGGTGCTGCTGGAGCACACCCGTTCCGCCGCGCACGAGCTGACGCGGCTGTTCCGGGACGAGGTGTGGAATCCGTACCGGGAGCGGGAGTCGGACCCGGAGCATGTGGCCGCGATGAAGTCGCTGTCGGCCCATATGCAGCCGATGGTGCTGCAAGCGCTGGTGACCGCGTTCCAGCGGTCGCTCAAGGAAGAACTGCGGGCGGCGTTCACGGCGGAGTGAGCCCCGCCGCCGACAGGGGCTCACTGCCGGTGGACGGTCGGTCTAAGAGGCGTCGTCCCACAGCTCGGTGCTGTGGGCGTCGATGAGCGCGCCGATCCGTTCGAGGAAGGCGTCGGCGGGCTGCGGGTCGAGGCGGCGGCCGTCGCGCAGTCGTACGGCGACGTGGTCGTCGGCGGCTTCCCTGGCGCCGATCACCGCCTGGTACGGCACCAGGCGGTCCTCGCGGATGCGTGCGCCCAGGGTGCCGCGTTCCGGTCCGGCAATGCCGGCCCGCAGCCCGAGGTCGGTGCAGCGCCGGGCCAGCGCCTCGGCGTGGGGCAGCTCGGCCTCGGAGATCGGGAGGATCGCCAGCTGGGTCGGGGCGAGCCAGGCCGGAAACGCGCCGCCGTGTTGTTCGATGAGATGGGCGACGGCCCGCTCCACGCTGCCGATGATGCTGCGGTGGACCATGACCGGCCGGTGTTTCGCACCGTCCGCGCCGATGTAGTGCAGGTCGAACTGCTCGGGCTGGTGGAAGTCGACCTGGACGGTGGACAGGGTGGATTCCCTGCCCGCACCGTCGGTGACCTGGACGTCGATCTTCGGGCCGTAGAACGCGGCCTCGCCCTCCGCCGAGTCGTACGGCAGGCCGGAGCGGTCGAGTACCTCGGTGAGCAGGGCGGTGGACTGCTGCCACTTCTCGGGCGCGGCCACGTACTTGCCGCCGGGGCCGGGGAGGGAGAGCCGGTAGCGGGCCGGGCGGATGCCCAGCGCCGCGTACGCACTGCGGATCATCTCCAGGGCGGCCCGTGCCTCGCCGGCGACCTGCTCCAGGGTGCAGAAGATGTGCGCGTCGTTCAGCTGGATGGCGCGGACGCGGGTCAGTCCGCCGAGCACGCCGGAGAGTTCGGAGCGGTACATGCCGCCCAGTTCGGCCATGCGCAGCGGCAGCTCGCGGTAGCTGTGGGAGCGGGAGCGGTAGATCACCGCGTGGTGGGGGCAGAGACTCGGCCGCAGGACAACCTGTTCCGAGCCCAGGTCCATCGGCGGGAACATGTCGTCGCTGTAGTGCGACCAGTGCCCGGAGATCTCGTACAGCTCCCGCTTGCCCAGCACCGGCGAGTACACATGCCGGTAGCCGGCCCGCCGCTCGGCGGCGCGGATGTACTCCTCCAGGGTGTGCCGCACGGTCGCCCCGTCGGGCAGCCAGTAGGGAAGTCCCGCGCCGATCAGCGGGTCGGTGTCGAAAAGGCCCAGCTCGCGGCCGAGCTTGCGGTGGTCGTGCATGGCGGTCTCCTCGCGTTCATCGGGCGAGTGATCGCAAGCCGAAGCCCCGGGGCACTCGCCCCGGGGCTTCGGACTGAGACATCTGTCAGCGCGCCGGGACACTCTCCGGCGTCGTCGTCATGGCAGCGCGCTTCATGGCGCTGACGCTAGCAGGGTGTCCCGCTGTCCACCCGGTATTTTCCGCCCGGAGGGTGCGGATGGCGCAGCCTCCGGCCGGTACGTGGTCCGCGGGGGGCGCCGGTCAGTCGTGGAAGGTCTCGCCCTTCTCAGCCTTCTCCACCAGCAGCGCGGGCGGCAGGAACCGGTCGCCGTACTTCTCGGCGAGTTCCCGGGCGCGCGCCACGAAGCCGGGCAGGCCGCCCTCGTACCCGTTGATGTACTGGAGCACGCCTCCGGTCCACGGCGGGAAGCCGATGCCCATGATGGAGCCGATGTTGGCGTCGGCGACCGAGATGAGGACGTTCTCCTCCAGGCAGCGGACACTGTCCAGTGCCTCGGAGAAGAGCATCCGCTCCTTCATGTCCTCGAACGGGACATCGGCATCCGTCCGGGTGAAATGCTCGCGCAGTCCCGGCCACAGCCCGGCCCGCGTGCCGTCCTCGCCGTAGTCGTAGAAGCCCGCGCCGCCGCTGCGTCCGGTGCGTCCGAACTCGTCGACCATCCGGTCGATGACCGCGTCCGCGGGGTGCCCGGCCCAGGTGCCGCCCGCCTCCTCGACCGCGCGCTTCGTCTCGTTGCGGATCTTGCGCGGCAGGGTCAGCGTCAGCTCGTCCATCAGCGAGAGGACCCTGGCCGGGTAGCCGGACTGCGCCGCGGCCTGCTCGACCGACGCGGGCTCGACGCCCTCGCCGACCATGGCGACGCCCTCGTTGATGAACTGGCCGATGACGCGCGAGGTGAAGAAGCCGCGCGAGTCGTTGACGACGATCGGCGTCTTCTGGATCCGGCGGACCAGGTCGAAGGCGCGTGCCAGTGCCTCGTCGCCGGTCTGCTCGCCCTTGATGATCTCGACCAGCGGCATCTTGTCGACGGGCGAGAAGAAGTGCAGGCCGATGAAGTCGGCGGGGCGCGTGACGCCCTTGGCGAGGACCGTGATCGGCAGGGTCGAGGTGTTGGAGCAGAGCAGCGCGTCGGGCTCGATGATGTCCTGGATCTCCTGGAACACCTTGTGCTTGAGCGCGGTGTCCTCGAAGACCGCCTCGATGACGGCGTCGCAGCCCGCCAGATCGGCCGGGTCGCCGGTCGGGGTGATGCGCGCCAGCAGCTCGTCGCGCTTGGCCTCGGTCGTGCGGCCCCGGGAGAGCGCCTTGGCGAGGAGCTTCTCGCTGTATGCCTTGCCCTTGGCGGCCGCCTCCGTGGAGACGTCCTTGAGGACGACGTCGATTCCGGCGCGCGCGCAGGAGTACGCGATCCCGGCGCCCATCATCCCGGCGCCGAGGACGGCGACCTTGGTGACCTGGCGCTCCTCGATGCCCTTGGGGCGGCTGGCGCCGGAGTTGACGGCCTGGAGGTCGAAGAAGAACGCCTGGATCATGTTCTTCGAGATCTGGCCGGTGACGAGCTCGGTGAAGTACCGGGCCTCGATGGTCAGCGCGGTCTCGAAGTCGACCTGGGAGCCCTCGACGGCGGCGGCCAGGATGTTGCGGGGCGCCGGCATGGGGGCGCCCGCGAGCTGCTTCTTCAGGTTGGCCGGGAAGGCGGGCAGGTTGGCCGCGAACTTCGGGTTCGACGGGGTGCCGCCGGGGATCCTGTAGCCCTTGACGTCCCAGGGCTGCTGGGACTCGGGGTTGGCGTCGATGAAGGCGCGGGCCTTGTCGAGCATCTCCTCGGGCGTGGCCGCCACCTCGTGGACGAGGCCGTTCTCCAGGGCGCGCTTCGGGGTGTACTGGGTGCCCTGGAGGAGGACCTTCAGCAGCGCGTCGGCGACGCCCATGAGGCGTACGGTGCGGGTGACGCCGCCGCCCGCGGGCAGCAGGCCGAGGGTGACCTCGGGCAGGCCGATGCGGGAGCCGGGCGCGTCGAGGGCGACGCGGTGGTGGGAGGCGAGCGCGATCTCGTAACCGCCGCCGAGGGCCGCGCCGTTGATGGCGGCGACGACGGGGATGCCGAGGGTCTCGATGCGGCGCAGCGAGTTCTTGATGGCGGTGCCGACGTCGAAGGCGTCCTGGGCGTTCTCGGGACCGACCTTGATCATGTCCTTGAGGTCGCCGCCCGCGAAGAAGGTCTTCTTGGCAGAGGTGAAGATGATGCCGCGGATGGAGTCCTTCTCGGCTTCCGCGCGGTCGGCGATGGCCGCGATGGAGTTCTTGAAGGCCTGGTTCATCGTGTTGGCGGACTGGTTGGGGTCGTCGAGTACGAGGGTGACGACGCCGGTCTCGTCCTGTTCCCAGCGGATGGTCGTGCTCTCGGTCATTGCTGTGTTCTCCGTAAGCAAGGGGTGGCCGGGGACGGTCAGAGACGCTCGATGACGGTGGCGACGCCCATGCCGCCGCCGACGCAGAGGGTGGCAAGGCCGTACCGCTTGTCCTGGCGCTCCAGTTCGTCGATGAGCGTGCCGAGGATCATCGCGCCGGTGGCGCCGAGCGGGTGGCCGAGCGCGATGGCGCCGCCGTTGACGTTGATCTTGTCGAGGGAGAGCCCCATGTCCCGGGCGAAGCGCAGCACGACACCGGCGAACGCCTCGTTGATCTCGACGAGGTCGATGTCGTCGATGGTGAGTCCGGCCTTGGCGAGGGCCTTGCGGGTGGCGGGCGCGGGGCCGGTCAGCATGATCGTCGGCTCGGAGCCGGAGACCGCGGCTGAGACGATCCGGGCACGCGGCGTGAGTCCGTACCGCTCGCCGGTCTCCTTGTTGCCGATGGCGACGAGTGCGGCGCCGTCCACGATGCCGGAGGAGTTGCCCGCGTGGTGGACGTGGTCGATCTTCTCGACCCAGTGGTACTTCTGCAGCGCCACGGCGTCGAAGCCGCCCAGCTCGCCGATGGTGGCGAACGAGGGCTTGAGCGCGGCCAGCGAGTCGGCGGTGGTGCCGGGGCGCATGTGCTCGTCGTGGTCGAGGACGACGAGGCCGTTGCGGTCCTTGACCGGGACGACGGAGCGCGCGAAGCGGCCGTCCTTCCAGGCCTCGGCGGCCCGCTCCTGGGAGAGTGCGGCGAACTCGTCGACGTCGCGGCGCGAGAAGCCCTCGATGGTGGCGATGAGGTCGGCGCCGACGCCCTGCGGGGCGAAGCCGGTCTCGTAGTTGGTCATCGGGTCCATCGCCCAGGCGCCGCCGTCGGAGCCCATCGGCACCCGGGACATCGACTCGACACCGCCCGCGAGGATCAGGTCCTCCCAGCCGGAACGGACCTTCGCGGCAGCCAGGTTGACGGCTTCCAGACCGGAGGCACAGAACCGGTTCTCCTGGACGCCCGCCACCGAGTCCGGGAGTCCGGCGGCGATGGCGGCGATCCGGGCGATGTCGGAGCCCTGGTCGCCGAGCGGGCTGACCACGCCGAGGACGATGTCGTCGATGGCGGCCGGGTCCAGGCCCGGGAAGCGGCTGCGCATTTCGTGGATGAGGCCGACGACGAGGTCGATCGGCTTGGTGCCGTGCAGGGCGCCATTGGCCTTGCCGCGGCCGCGCGGGGTGCGGATCGCGTCGTAGACAAACGCTTCGGTACTCAAGACAGCAGCCTTTCGAGGGTGGTCGATCGTCAGGGGTCAGGCAAGCAGCGAGCGGCCGATGATCTCCTTCATGATCTCGGTCGTACCGCCGTAGATGGTCTGGATGCGGCCGTCGGTGAACGCCTTGGCGACCCGGTATTCCGTCATGTAGCCGTAGCCGCCGTGGAGCTGGAGGCAGCGGTCGGCGACGCGCTTCTGCAGTTCGGTGGCCCACCACTTGGCCATCGACGCGTGCACGGCGTCGAGCTTCCCGTCCGAGTGGTCGGCGATGCACCGGTCGAGGAAGGCCCGGGTGACGGCGCACTCGGTGGCCATCTCGGCGATCTCGAAGCGGATGTGCTGGAGCTTGGAGAGCGGCCGCCCGAAGGCTTCGCGCTCCTTGACGTACTGGGTGGTGATCTCCAGGAGGTACTCGGCGGCGGCGATACCGGCGACCGCTATGCCCATCCGCTCCTGCGCCAGATTGGTCATCAGGTGGATGAACGCGCCGTCGCGCTCACCGAGCAGGTTCTCCTTGGGGACGCGGACGTCGTTGAAGAACAGCTCGGCCGTGTCCTGGGACTTCTGGCCGATCTTGTCGAGGTTGCGGCCCCGCTCGAAGCCGTCCGCACCGCGTTCGACGACGATCAGCGAGAGCCCCTTCGCGCCGCCCTCCGCAGTGGTCTTCGCCACGACGATCACCAGGTCGGCGAGGATGCCGTTGGAGATGAACGTCTTCGAGCCGTTGAGCAGCCAGTGGTCACCCTTGTCCTCGGCGGTGGTGCGGATGCCCTGGAGGTCGGAGCCGGCGCCGGGTTCGGTCATCGCGATGGCGGTGATGATCTCGCCGCTGCAGAAGCCGGGCAGCCAGCGCCGCTTCTGCTCCTCGGTGGCGAGGCCGGTGAGGTAGGGGCCGATGACGTCGTTGTGCAGGCCGAGCGCGAGCCCGGGGGCGCCGGCCCGGGTGAACTCCTCGGCGAGGACGGCGCTGTAGCGGAAGTCGGTGGTGCCGCCGCCCCCGTACTCCTCGGGGACGGCGAGGCCGAGCAGCCCTTGCCGGCCGGCCGCGAGCCAGGCCTCACGCGAGACGATGCCATCCTTCTCCCACTGTTCGTAGTGCGGGAGGACTTCCTTGGTCAGGAAGGTCCGGACGGTCTCGCGGAACGCGTCGTGCTCCTCTGTGAAGATCTGCCGCTGCACTGCGGGCCCCCTAGAGCCAGTTCTTGACGGTGGAGATCAGCCGGGCCGGATCGGGACCGACCGGGATGACGTTGAGCATGGTGACGCCGGCCTCGCGGAACGCCTCGATGCGGTCGCGTACGTAACCCTCGGGCCCGCACAGCGACATGAGTTCGCAGAACTCGTCCGGGACGGCGGCCTCGGCCTCCTTCTTCTTCCCGGAGAGGTAGAGCTCCTGGATGAGCGCGGCTTCCTTCTCGTATCCGTACGCGACGGCGAGGTCGTTGTAGAAGTTCTTGCCCTTGGCGCCCATGCCGCCGACGTACAGCGCGATCTGCGGGCGGGCCAGGTCCCTGAGTGCGGCCGCGTCGTCGCCGATGGCGAGGAGCCCGCCCGCGACGGTCTGCAGCGGTCCGCGCACCGGGTCACGCTCGGCGGCACCTTCGGCGAGAGCCCCGCCCCACACCTGCTGGGCCTTCTCGGGGAGGAAGAGGGTGGGGAGCCAGCCGTCGGCGATCTCGGCGGTCAGCCGGACGTTGGCGGGGCCGAGCGAGGCGATGTAGAGCGGGATCTCCTCGCGCACCGGCCGGGTGAGGATCTTCAGTGGCTTGCCGAGCCGACCGCCCTTCTCCTTCGGCAGCGGCATGTCGGTGATGCCATGGTGGTCGATGACCTCGCGGCGCCAGATCCGGCGGCACAGTTCGACGGTCTCGCGGGTCCGGCCGAGCGGCTTGTCGTACGCCTTGCCGTGCCAGCCCTCGACGACCTGCGGGCCCGACGCACCGAGCCCGAGCAGCGCCCGGCCGCCGGAGACCGCGTCGAGTCCGGCGCCGGTCTGGGCGATCAGGGCGGGGGTGCGGGAGTAGACGTTGAGGATCGCCGCGCCGATCTTCATGCGTTCGGTACGCGCGGCCAGGTAGCCCATGAGGGTGGGCGAGTCGAAGCCGTACGCCTCCGCGACCCAGACGGCGTCGAGCCCGGCGGACTCCAGCGCGGCAACCTGGTCGCAGGCCTCGCGCGGGTCGCCCGCGTAGTTCAGCGGCAGGGAGAGTTCCATCAGTCGGTCCTACGTTGTTGGTGGGTTGGATGGGCCGTCGTAAGGTCCAGAGGCCCAGAGACACCGGGTATGGCTTTCAGTCGGTTGCCCTCGA